>NZ_JAAGMH010000126.1:0-44807 GCF_010548505.1 Streptomyces sp. SID14515
GCGACCCGCGCCGCGTCGGGGCCGGTCAGGTCGCCGCCGGGCAGCACCCAGCCGACCAGGGCGAAGCACGGGGCGACCAGCAGGCCGAGCGCGGTCGCGGAGAGCCGGTCGCCGACCGCCCGGCTGGCGGAGCCCGCACCGGCGAGCAGCAGCAGTCCGGCGACGGCCGCGAGGGCGGCCCGGGTCGAACCGGAAGCGTTCACCCCGGGCCGGAACACCAGCACCAGAGCGGCTGCCACGGTCGCCACGGCGGTGCCCACCAGCAGGCCCCGGGCCGCCCCGGCGCTCCAGGTGTGCAGCCGGCGGCCCACCGTCTCGGCGATCCCGTCCACCAGGTCGTCGAGCCGCGCCTCGGGCAGCGCCTCGGTGTGCGGGCGCAGATGGAGCACCGTGCCGTCGGCGAGACCGGCGCGGGCCAGGGTGGTCTCCTCGTCGAGCGGGGCGTCGCCGAGCCGCTGGAGCACCCAGCCGGCGTGGTCGAGCCCGGCCTCCTCGGCCTCCTCACCGACGTACCGCAGGAGGGTGGGGAGCAGATCGGCGACCGGTACGTCGGCGGGCACGGCCAGATCGATGGTGACGCTCGGCGCACGTACGGTCAGGCGGCACGTTTCGGCCACCGCACTGTCGGTCATCAGCAGAACTCTCGTCTTCCGTGCAGGCTTTGACAGAGGACTTCCCCGGCAGAGGGAATGTGCGAACAGTACGGATAGGTCCGCGCGGCGGTGAACCCGGGGGCCGGGCAGGGAAATTGTGCCCGCACATCCGGCAGCCGCCACTCCCGCGTGGACAGGTCGTGTTCCGTGAATGCAGACTACTGCCTGCGGCCACCGGTCGTACCGCGGACCGGTCCTCGAATCCGGCAGGCGCTTGCCCATCACGGAAGTTGACCGTCTCCCGCTATCCGCTCGAAACATTCACCCGGCGTTCATCGGGGCACGTACGGCCCGGAGAATCAGCCTGGTGCGGTCTTTCCCCCTGCCGGGTACCCGCCGGTATTCGGTACGGGCCGGAAAGTCAGTGAACCGGAGGTTCTGTTCCTTGAGTGTCGTGCTGTTTCGCCGCCCGGCCCGCAGGCGCGGGCCGGAGATGCCCGAGGGGCAGTTGACCCTCCAGGAGCCGCCGGTCCTCGCCGAGACGGTGCCCGACACCTCGGCGGTGTGGACCTATCTGCCGATGGCGCTGATGTCGGTGTCGATGATGCTGATGTTCCTGCGCCCCGGCGGCGGGAACGGCGTCTTCATGTATCTGGCGATGGGCGTCATGGCGCTCTCCGCCGGAGCCATGCTGCTCGGGCAGCTGATGCGCCGCTCCAGCGAGCGCAAGCAGCGGCTGAAGGGCGAACGCCGCGACTACCTGCGCTACTTGGCCCAGACCCGCAAGCGGGTACGGACCACCATCGCGGAGCAGCAGCGGGCGCTCGCCTGGCGCCACCCCGAGCCCGCCTCGCTCCGCTCGCTGGCCCGCACCTCCCGGCTGTGGGAGCGCCGCCCGGCCGACGAGGACTTCGGCGAGGTCCGTCTCGCGGTCGGCGAGCAGCAGCTCGCCCTCACCCTCAACCCGGTCTCCACCCGTCCGGTCGAGGACCTCGAACCCCTCTGCGCGCACGCCCTGCGCCGCTTCATCCGCGCCTACTCCACCATCCCCGAGCAGCCGCTCGGCCTCTACCTCCGCTCCTCGGCCCGGATCCTGCTGCGCCCGGAGGGCGCGGACGGCGAGGAGGCGGCGGCTCCGGGCGAGAGCGGCGGCGGGGGCGACGACAGTGATGCCGTACGCGCCCTCGTGCGGGCCGTGGTCGGGCAGCTGGCGGTGTTCCACGCGCCCGAGGAGCTGTGGATCGCCCTCTGTGTCAGCGACGAGCGGCGGACCGACTGGGAGTGGGTCAAGTGGCTGCCGCACGTGCTGGATCCGCACGAGGAGGACGGCGCGGGGCAGGCCCGCCGGATCACCGCCGACCTCGCCGAGCTGGACGATCTGCTCGGCGCCGAGTTCGCCGAGCGCCCCGGCTTCGACCCGGACGCCCGCCCCGGCCGTGACGAGCCGTACACGGTCGTCGTGCTGGACGGCGTCAGCGTCCCGGAGGGCCACCGCTGGGAGGGCCACGGCTACCGCAACGCCCTGATCCTCGATGTCTCCGGGGCGCTGCGCTGGCGGCCCGGCCGCAACACGCTGCGGCTGACGGTGGGGCCGGACCGGGTGAGCCTGGTGCGCACCGACCGGAGCCGCAAGGAGCGCTCGGTGCCGCTCGGCCGCCCCGACCGGCTCGGCCCGCTCGGCGCGGAGTCGCTGGCCCGGCTGCTCACCCCGCGCCGGATGAGCCTGGGCACCGATATCGCGCAGCCGCTGGACACCGACGTCGAGCTGACCACCCTGCTCGGCATCCCCGACCTGCACCGGCACGATCCGCAGACCCTGTTCGACCGGCACTCCGGCTCCGGCCGGCTGCGGGTGCCGATCGCGGTCGGTGTGGACGGCCGCCCGGTCGAGCTCGACATCAAGGAGTCGGCCCAGGGCGGCATGGGCCCGCACGGCATGCTCATCGGCGCCACCGGCTCCGGCAAGAGCGAGCTCCTGCGCACCCTCGTCCTCGGCCTCGCGCTGACCAACTCCTCCGAGACGCTCAACTTCGTCCTGGTCGACTTCAAGGGCGGCGCCACCTTCCTCGGCCTGGAGGAACTCCCGCACACCTCAGCCGTGATCACCAACCTGGCCGACGAAGTCGCCCTGGTGGAACGCATGCAGGACGCCCTGCACGGCGAACTGATCCGTCGCCAGGAGCTGCTGCGCTCGGCGGGCAACTACACCTCGGCGCTGGAGTACGAGCGGGCCCGCGCCGCCGGAGCCGACCTCGCGCCGCTGCCCAGTCTCTTCGTGGTGGTCGACGAGTTCAGCGAACTGCTCTCCACGCACCGGGAGTTCATGGAGCTGTTCGTGATGATCGGCCGCCTGGGCCGCTCGCTGGGCGTGCATCTGCTGCTCGCCTCCCAGCGCCTGGACGAGGGGCGCATGCACCAGCTGGAGAGCCACCTCTCGTACCGCATAGGCCTGCGGACGTTCTCCGCGATGGAGAGCCGCGGTGTGCTCGGGGTGCCGGACGCCTACGAGCTGCCCGCCGCGCCCGGCAGCGGCTATCTGAAGTCCGGGGTGGAGGCCCTGACCCGGTTCCGCGCCGCGTACTCCTCGGGGACGTACCGGCGTCGGACGGGTGCGGTGGTGCAGGCCCGGGTGGCGAGCCAGGTGGTGCCGTGGACCAGCGGCTGGGTGGTGCCGCGCACGCTGGAGGCCGCGCCCGAGCCGGAGCCTTCGAGCGAGGAGGACGAGGAGGCGCTGCTGGAGGTGGCGCTGGACCGGCTGCGCGGCTCCGGGCCCGCCGCCCACCAGGTGTGGCTGCCGCCGCTGGACGAGCCGTCGCCGCTGGACGCCCTGCTGCCCGGCATCGCGCCGGACGAGGAGCGCGGTCTCGTCGCCGCGGGCTGGCCGGGCGCCGGGAAGCTGCGGGTCCCGGTCGGCCTGGTGGACAAGCCCTTCGAGCAGCGGCGCGACCCGCTGATCGTGGACCTCTCCGGGGCGGGCGGCCATGTCGCCGTCGCGGGAGGTTCGCAGAGCGGCAAGTCCACGCTCGCCCGGACGCTCATCGCGGCCCTCGCACTCACCCACACCCCGGCCGAAGTCCAGTTCTACTGCCTGGACTTCGGCGGCGGCGGTCTCTCGCAACTCGCCGCCCTGCCGCATGTCGGCGGGGTCGCGGCGCGGCTCAACCCGGAGCGGGTGCACCGGGCCGTCGCCGAGGTGATGACGCTCCTGGCCCGCCGCGAGCAGTTCTTCGTGGACCACACGCTGGACTCCATGCAGTCCTACCGCCGCCGCAGGGCCGCCGGGGAGTTCCCCGACGAGCCGTTCGGCGATGTGTTCATGGTGGTCGACGGCTGGTCCACGGTCCGCCAGGACTACGACGACCTGATCCCGAAGTTCAACGAACTCGCCGCCCGCGGCCTCAACTACGGCATCCACCTGATCATCACCACCACCCGCTGGGTGGAGCTGTCCGCGCAGGTCCGCGACCAGGCCGCCACCCGGCTGGAGCTGCGGATGGGTGACCCGATGGACTCCGAGATCGACACCCGTAAGGCCCGTTCGGTGCCGCGCACCGGTGGCCGGGGCATCACCGCCGACAGCAAGATGCACTTCCTCGCGGGCCTGCCCCGCCTGGACGGCAGCGGCTCCTTGGAGGACCTCGGCGAGGGCGTGGCCCATCTGGTCGCGGAGATCTCCCGGCACTGGTCCGGCCCGCCCGCCCCGCAGGTCCGGATGCTGCCGCACCGCCTCCCGCTCGCCGAACTCCCGGCCCCCGAGGCCACGGAGGGCGGCGGCATGCGCCTCGCGCTCGGCCTCGACCAGGACGCTCTGGAGCCGGTCTGGCACGACTTCAGCCGGACTCCGCACCTGATCGCGGTCGGTGACACGGAGAGCGGCAAGACCAATCTGCTGCGCCTGATCACCCAGGGCATCACCACCCGGTACGCCCCCGAGGAGGCGAAGATCATCGCGGTGGACTACCGCCGCACCCTGGTCGACGCCATCCCCGAGGAGTACCGCATCGGGCACGTCATCTCGCTGGACAACCTCAACGAGACCATCGAGGGCGCGGCCCGGGCGATGAAGACCCGCATCCCCGGGGCGGACATCGCCCCGGCCCGGATGCGCCGGTGCGACTGGTGGACCGGACCGCGTCTGTTCATCCTGGTCGACGACTACGACATGGTCTCCGGGAACTCCTTCCAGAGCCCCTTCGAGCCGATCTTCGAGAATCTGACGCTCGGCTTCGAGATGGGCCTGCATGTGATCGTCGCCCGCAGCGCCATGGGCGCGGGCCGTGGCCTGAGCGACGGCCTCATCCGCCGCCTGGACGAGGCCAACAATCCGGCCGTCCTGCTCTCCTGCCCGCCCACGGAGGGCCGTCTCTTCGGCAACGCGAAGCCGCTGAACCTGCCGCCCGGCCGGGCCCTGCACATCGCGCGCCGCAAGCCGCGGCTGATGCAGACGGCGTTGGTGGAGGAGGGCTGAGCGTACGGAACGGACAGAGGCGCCCTCCCGCGGAACTTCTCCGCGGGAGGGCGCCTCTGTCCGTTCAGCCCTTGCCCGGCGTGCCCGCTCCCGCCGGACGCCAGCCCCGGGCGCGCGCCCGTGAGAGGGCGAAGCCGGCCCAGAGGACCGCGAGGACACCGGCCGTGCCGAGGAGCACGAAGAGGGTGGCGCGGCCGGTGGCCCGGTCGGTGCCGGAGGTGTCGCGTACGGCCACGGGTTCGGCGGCGCGCTCCGCACCGGCGGCCGGCGCGGCGGAGTCGCCGAGGACGGTGGTGACGGCGGCGTAGGCGTCCAGCTGGGGGAGGTCGGCGGGGTACGCGGTGGCGGTCAGCCTGCGGGTCACCGCGTCGGCCGAGTCCTCGGGGTGGGTGGCGCGGACGACCGCCGCGGCCCCGGCGGTGTACGCGGTGGCCACCCCCACGCCTCCCCCGAGGTAGTGCCCTCTCCCGCGCGGGCCGCCGGAGACCACCCCGGCGCCGGGGGCGGCCAGGTCGACGGTGCCGGTGGGCAGCGCGCCGTCCGGGCGGGCGCCGACGGGCAGCATGTCGGCGACCGCGAGGACACCGGGTTCTCCGGCGGGCCAGTAGGTACGGGAGGGGATCTCGTCGGCGGAGCCGCGCGACGGCGAGTCCGGGGTGGCCGCGGCGACGACCACCGCGCCCGCCTTCCTGGCCTCGGCGACGGCACGGGTCAGCGCCTTGTCCCGGCGCGGCAGGGCCACCGCGACCGCGATCACGCCGGCCCGGGCGGCGGTCGCCTCGCGCACGGCCGCCGCGACCAGGGCCGGGTCCGGCTGCCCGCGCCGGTCGGTGCCGCGCAGGGCCAGGATCTTCGCGCCGGGGGCGACGCCGGCCAGCCTCGGGGTGTTCCCGCCGGTCCCGGCGATCAGCCCGGCCAGGAACGTACCGTGTCCGACGCAGTCGTCGGCGGCCTCGCCCTCGGCGGTGACCCGGCCGTCAAGCCCGGTGGCGTCGGGGTCGACCCCGGTGGAGATCAGCGCGACGGTGACGCCCGCCCCGGTGGAGTGCCGGTGCAGCCGGTCCAGGTCGAGGCGCTGACGCGACCAGTCCTGCTTCTTCGCCTTCTCCTCGGAGGCGGGGGTGCAGACCACCTCCTCGGCCCGTGGGTCGAGCGCGGAGGGCATGCCGGGCAGCTCCTGGCCCTTCTTCCCGTCGGCCGTGGGAAGCCCGTCGGCCGCGGAGAGTCCGTCGATCGCGGGCAGGGCCATCGGTGTACGGGCGAGGGGCGCGGCCTGGGCGGTCACGGCCACGGGCAGCATCAGGGCGGCGGCGAGCCCGGCGCCGTACAGCAGGCGGGTCGTGCCCCGGGCGGGCGGCCTCATCGGGGGACCGCCTTCGGAGTCACGGCCGTCACGTCCGCCGGGAGGAGGATGCGCAGGTCGTCCAGGGTGGGCGCGGCCAGCGAACTGAGCCTGCCCGCCTGGCGGGTGACCATCGACTCGACGACCTGGCGGGCCAGGCGGGCGTTGCCGAAGGACCGGTCGCGGGGCACCGCGTCGAAGTACTCCTTGAGCAGGGGGCCGGTGCCGGGACCGCACTCGTACCCCATGGCCGCGGCCTGGGCGCGCACGATGGTGACCAGTTCCTCGGAGGAGTAGTCGGCGAAGGCGATCCGGCGCGGGAAGCGGGAGGAGAGGCCGGGGTTGGAGGCGAGGAAGCGCTCCATCTCGTCGGTGTAGCCGGCGACGATGACGACGACCTCGTCGCGGTGGTCCTCCATCAGCTTCAGCAGGGTGTCCACCGCCTCCTGACCGAAGTCGGCGCCGCCGCCGCGCGGGGTGAGGGTGTACGCCTCGTCGATGAACAGCACACCGCCACGGGCCCGTTCGAAGACCTCGCGGGTCAACTGGGCGGTGTGGCCGATGTAGCGGCCCACCAGGTCGGCGCGGGCCGCCTCGACCAACTGGCCGCGTTCCAGGACGCCGAGCTGCGTCAGCACCTCCCCGTAGAGGCGGGCGACCGTGGTCTTGCCGGTGCCGGGCGGGCCGGTGAAGACCAGATGGTTACTGAGCGAGGGGACCGGCAGCCCGGCGGCGGCGCGGTGCCGGGCGGTGGTGATCAGGTTGACCAGGTCGGCCACCTCGCGCTTCACCTCGGCCAGGCCGATCATGTCGCCGAGGCGGGTGAGCGGGTCGTCGGCCGGTGCGGCGGTCTCGGCGGCCGACGCGGCGGCGGTGGCAGAGACGTCGTCGGGCAACAGCAGCCGCAGATCGCGCTCGCCGACCTGTGCCTGGGCGGAGAGCCGGACCGCCTGCCGGTCCACCATCTCCTCGAACACCCCGCGCGCGGCACGGCCGTTGCCGAATCCGGCGTCCCGGTCCATCGCCGCGAAGTGCGCGGCCAGCGCTTCCGCGGTGCCCTCACCCAGCTCGTACTGATGCTGGGCGCACATGCTCTCCATGATCGCGACCAGGTCGGGCACCGAGTAGTTCTCGAACTCGACGGTCCGCGAGAAGCGGGACGCCAGGCCCGGGTTGGAGCCGAGGAAGGAGTCCATCTCGCGGGAGTAGCCGGCCGCGACGACCACCACGTCGTCGCGGTGGTCCTCCATGAGCTTCAGCAGGGTGTCCACCGCCTCGCGGCCGAAGTCGGCGCCACCGTTGCCGCTGTCCGAGGTGAGGGTGTACGCCTCGTCGATGAACAGCACGCCGCCCAGGGCCCGTTGGAAGGTCTCGGAGGTCTTGATCGCGGTGCCGCCGACGACCTGGGCGACCAGGTCGGCACGGGAGACCTCCACCAGGTGGCCGCTGCGCAGCGAACCCAGCTCCGCCAGGATCGCCCCGTAGAGGCGGGCGACGGTGGTCTTGCCGGTGCCGGGCGGGCCGGCGAAGACGAGGTGTCTGCTCATCGGCGGTGCGGGCATGCCGAGTTGTTCGCGGCGCTGGGCGAGCTGGGTGAGGTTGACCAGGGTGCCCACCTGCTGCTTGACGTTCTCCAGGCCGATCAGCGCGTTGAGGGCGCCGAGGGGTCCGTCCGCACGGTCGGGGGCAGGTCCGTCGGCGGCGCCGGAGCCCGCCGGGTCGGTGTTCTCGGCGCTGCCGCTGCCCCAGGCGTCCCGCTTGCCGTTGCCGACGCTGTTCAGGCCCTCCACGGCGAGCCGTTCGCCGGGGGCGGTCTGCACCAGGCCGCCGCCCTCGTTCTCCCGGGCGGCGCAGTTGACGAGCGAGACGGGGGCGGTGGACTCCACCCGGAAGCCGTCCTGGGCGCCGCCGTTGGCCTCGCAGCCGCTGAGCGAGGCGAGCGCGCCCTCACGCAGCAGGAAGCCGTGCCCCTTGGGGGCGTGCACGGAGGTGCGGTTGGCGGTCAGTTCGCCGCCCGCGGCGACGACCACGCCCTCTTCGCCGGAGACCTCGACGCGGAAGTCGCGGACGGTGACGTTGCCGCCGTCCTCCACGACCAGGCCGCTGGTGGCCGTGTCGGAGACCCCGCCACCGGCCAGGTAGAGCGTGGAGCCGGAGGCCACCCGTACCCCGGCGCCCTTCGGCCGGACGATCTCGCAGTCCTCGACGCGGCCCCGGGCGTCCCGGGAGGCCGCGATGCCGTCACCGGCGGGCTCGACCAGCCGGGCCCGGCGCAGCAGCGGGTTGGCACCGCCGAGCACGGCGACGGCGGGCGAGGAGCCGATCACCTCCAGGCGGTCCAGCTCGGGCGCCGAGTCCTCCTCCAGGAGCAGGCCCGCCCCTTCGCAGTCGCGGACGGTCAGCCCGGTCAGCGCCGGGGAGGAGGCCCCGGCGACGCGCAGCGCCGCGCCCTGCGCGCCGTCCACCCAGCAGTCCTCGAAGGTGCCGCGCGCCCGGTCGGTGACGACGACGCCCTGGCCCCGCACGCGCGAGACGCGGCAGCGGCGCAGTACGGGGTCGGTGCCTCCGGCCAGCGCGATCCCGTTGCCGGAGGCGCCGGTGACGCGGACGTCCTCCAGGGTGGTGCGGCCCGCGCTGCTCAGATGCACGCCGGTGCTGGTGTCGTGCACCACGGTCCGGACGACAGAGACGGCGGAGTCCCCTTCCAGGGCGATGGAGGGCTTGTCGGTGGAGGAGATGTCGCAGTCCTCGACGGTGCCACGGGTCTCGCCATTGGCGAGCAGGCCGTTGCCCCGGGCGCCCCGCACCGTGCAGTCGCGGATGCGCGCCTCGCCCTGTTCGGCGAGGACGATGCCGCTGGTGCCGAGGTGTTCGAGCGTGCAGGACTCGACGGTGGTGGGCGTGGTGGAGGTGACCACGATGCCCGCGCCCTGCGGGTTGCTCACCCGGCACTCCCGCAGCGCGAGGGAGCCGGTCCCGCCGGCCAGCATCGCGGTCCAGGCGGCGCCGACGATCTCACACCCGTCGAACGCGGCCTGCCCGCGCCGTACGTCCACGGCGGGCAGCTCGGAGTCGCCGCCGCGCAGGGTGAGTTCGGAGAGCATGACGGCGTCGGCGCGCAGCGCGATGACGCTGCCCGAACGCGGCCGGATCTCCACCGTGCCCCGCCCCTCGGCGGCGGTGAGGGTGACCCGGGTGTGGATCACCAGGTTCTCCGCGTACGTTCCGGGCCGGACGCTGATGAGCGCACCGGTACGGGCGACGGCGAGCGCCTCGCCGATCGTGGAAAAGCGGTCCTCGGGGCCGACCGACAGTACCTGGCGCGACACGCACCAACCTCCTTGCTACGGCGGCTTCTTCAACGAACGCCCCACGGGGCCGGGGACGTCGGGCCGGCGAGCCGACCGTGTCATCATGCCTCGTCCCCGGTGCGGGCGGGTGCCGGGGAGCGGGGCTCCGGGCACCGAGGCGCTCGGCTCAGACGCTCCACTTCTGGTTGTCGAGGCCCGTGCAGGTCCACAGGATCAGATAGGTCTCCGGGCCCTTGCCCCGGCTGTGGTTCGGGATGTCGACGCACTTGCCGACGACGGTGTTGACCAGGTCGTGGGCGGCGTTCAGGGTGAACTTCTGGGCGGCGGACCCGTTGCACCAGGCGAGCTGGATGCGCGCGCCGTCGTTGAAGTTCGCGTTGGCGACGTCCAGGCACTTGTCCCGGGCCCGGATGGTGCCGTCGGAGGCGAAGCGCAACTTCTGGGCGTCGGCGCCGTTGCAGTCCCACATGAACAGCGGCTGGCCGTCCTTGAAGTTGTGCCCGGGGACGTCGATGCAGCGGCCGGAGAGGTGGCTGCGGAAGGAGACGGGCCCGCTGAGGGTCACGGCGGGCCCGGCCTTGGCGGGCTGGTTCTTCGCGCCGCCGGCCTTCTTCGGCTGTTCCTTGGAGCCGTCGGCTTTCTCCGCCGGGCTCTTGGGGGTCTTTCCGGTGGTGCCGTCCGTCTTCGGGGCGTCCTGGTCCGCGCCCGAGGCGGGGGCGGGGGCCTGCTGCACGGGCTTGGCGGGCTTCTCCGCCTTCCCCTCGTCACCCTTCGTACCGTCGCCCGGGGAGCTGGTCTCGGGCGCGGTCACGGCGAACTCGCCCGGCGCCTCCTGCCCATTCCCGTCGATCACGGTCCCGGCCGCCGCGGCGTTCGTCCGCTTGGGCCCGTCGTCGTCGTTCCCGGCCAGGACGAGGAAAGGCACGGACACGAGCAGCGCGCCCGCGACCGCGGCCCCGGCGAGCACGGCCTTGCCCGGCCGCCCGACGGGCCCGGCCTGCGACTGCGGCCGGTCGATGGCGGTGGCGGTCATGGTCCGTACGAGGGCGGGGAGCCGGCTCTGCGCGGCGGCGGAGGCGTCCGGGTCGGGGGCGGTGGCGGTGGCGGGGTCGACGTCGGGGGTTGCGGAGGGGGCTTCGGAGGTTCGGGAGGGGGCTTCGGAGGCTTCGGACCGGGCCTCGGAGGTTCCGGGCCGGGCTTCGGGGGCCTCGGACTCCGGTCGGGCGGCTGCGGGGCCGGTGGCCTCGCCGGCCGCCTCAGAGCTCTTTTCCTCTCCGGCCTTCTCGCTTTCCGGAGCCTCCGGGGCAGCGGCGGCGGCTGTACCGGGCGCAGCGGCGGCGGTGGGTACTGCGGGTCCGGCAGAGGCAGCGGGTACGACAGGGCCGGCCGGCCCCTCGCTCTGCTTGCTCCCGGCGCTTTCAGCGCGCTCTGCGCCGGACTCCGCGCGAGCCTCCAAGAAGGCGGGGGTCTGCTGGGACGAACGCGTCACGGGGTCCTCCCTGTGGTGTGGGGCCGGAATTCGGCCGAGCTGTGGTCACCCGTCCCGCTCACGGGTCCGAGAAGGCTGTCGGCCGGGACGAGCAGCGGAGCCGAGGCACCGGCGTTGACCATCAGCAGGGCACCGGAGGGCCGCACCGACCTGGCCAACTCCCTGGCGGGAAAGCTGTCATGGTGAAGTGCCGAGGACATGAATTCATGGGTGGGCGAGGTGAACAACAGCACCACCGGCGCCCCGTCCCGCCCGGCGGCCGTGAGCGGCCCGCCGTCCGGCCCGCGTACGACGGTGACCTCCGCCTCCGCGAGAGCCTCCAGCGCCGCTTCCACCGATCCGTACCCGGTGGCGGCGCGCTGGGCCGCCGCGTCCACCGGATCGGTGGGCTCCGGCCACCCGAGAACCCGCGCCGAGGGCCGGTACGCCGGGTTGGCGCGGTACTCCCCGACGCCCCCGTCCTCGTCCGACCGCCACTCCCCCAGCACCGCCCACTCCGGCGGCGTCCGCTCCTCGGCCCACTCCGGGTCGACGATTCCGACCCAGTGCCCCGGCGCCCGCCGGGCGGCGTCCTTCACGGCATCGGGCACCAGGGCGGCGTCGACCACTTCGGCGCCACCGGCACCAGGACCGCCAGGAACACCCAACGGAGCGTCCTGCCCGCCCACTTGCCGCTCTCCGGGCCGTATCTCCACCTGAACTCTTGGCTCCGTACGCAGTCTTGAGCGCCGAACGGCATACGCCCGCCGCCGACGGTGATCAGATCGGGGAGCCATCAGGATGTCATACGAGCACCGCCCACGGGGCTCATCGATGGACCCGTATCGGCCTCCCACGTGCCCGTTTGATGCCCGATCGGAGAACTTTCCGGGACCAGCGAGGCGTGGCAGGACAAAGCGCCGTGAGGAGTTCGGGGCGAGAGACCACCGCGGCCCCCACGACGAGCTACGTTGGGCGCGCCACCGAGGAGGAGTCACCGCATGTCCCCCGAGCACCCCACCCCCGGCGCCACCACCGCGGCAGCCACCGCCCGCGCAGAGGAGTCCGGCTCCCCGCCCTCGCCGGCCACCGCACCGGCGGCACCGACGCAGGTCCCGGCCGCCACCACGACGGCCGGAGAGAAGGCCGCCACCCAGCCGGAGCCCTCGGCAACGACACCGGCATCGACATCGGCATCGGCATCGGCGAAGCCGGCCGAGACGCCGGAGACATCCGAGACGTCCAAGACACCGGAGGCGCCCGAGACCCGGGCAGAGGCCCACGGAGTCGCGGCGGCCATCGGCACGACGCCGGAGACCCGGACCGTCACCGCCGTCGACAAGGGCCGCCCCCGTACACCGATCCTGGCGGGGGCCGCGTTCGTCGGCGCCGCCCTGGTCGCGATACCCGTGCTGCTGATGGGCAGCGCGAACGACGACGAGCCCCGGACCCCGGCCACCACCCCGGTCGCGGGGAGCGCCGACACGGTCCTCAACCCCGAATCGGCCCCGGCGGCCATGGACGACTACGTGGCGGTGAAGCCCACGCCGTCCGCGACGGAACAGAAGAAGATCGCCGCGCCGAAGGCCGTTCCCGCACCCGTGCCCACACCCGCACCGCGGACGAGCGCTCCCGCCGAGAAGCCGAAGGCCTCACCGAAGCCGAAGCCCAAGGCGGCCCCGAAGCCGAACTGGGGCACCCAGACGGTCTCCGCGACCAGCTCCATCGGGGTCGGCCAGTCCTGGGCCACCAACCGCATCCGGATGACGATGCAGCAGGACGGCAACCTGGTCGTCTACAACGAGCAGAACAAGCCGATCTGGGCCGCGATGACCTTCGGCGAGAACCACCGGGCGATCTTCCAGCCGGACGGCAACCTGGTCATCCACAACGGCGACGACCGACCCATCTGGGCCTCCAAGACCCATGATTTCGGCGGTGCCCAGATGGTCCTGAGGCCCGACGCCAAGGTGGTCATCGTGCACAACGGCAGGGTGGTCTGGTCGACCTGACCGGCGCGGAGTGCGCCCGGGCCTCAGCGGAAGGCCGGCAACGGGGGCAGGCAACGGTGCCGGGCCGACGTACCTACGGGAGCCCGCTACCCGCCCGGTCGCCGACAGCGCCGGTTTCAGGCCGTGCCGGTCGAGCCGGGCCTCGCTCCGGCGGGCCCGCCCACCACCGTGAGCAGGTCCACGACGAAGATCAGCGTCGAGTTCGCCGGGATCGCCGAAGAGGGCGACTGCTTGCCGTAGCCGAGACGCGGAGGAACGACGATCTCGCGCCGCCCGCCGACCGCCATCCCCCTGACACCCCGGTCCAAGCCCTTGATGACCCTGCCACCGCCCACGGCGAACTTGAACGGCCGGCCCTGCTCCCAGGAGGAGTCGAACTCCTTACCCGACGCGAACGTAACGCCTACATAGTGAATCTGGACCACCCTGCCCGCCTGCGCCTCGGGCCCCTCCCCGACCACCAGGTCCCGGACCGTCAGCTCGGTGGGCGCGGCACCCTCCGGAACCTCGACCCCGGGCTTCGCCAGTTCACTCATCACGACCCCATCACTCGCCACCGGAACCCCTGGTACGGGCCGACCGGACACATGGACATTCCACGCAGCAGACGATCACGCTACCGGCATGGCACACGCTCCTGGATGTGAGCTCCACTCCGTCACGACAACCCCAGGATGCGGTGGCATGACGGGAGTGAGTTCATGGCCGCAGTGATTGCGATGCTGGAAGAGCTCAGAGGCCTCGCCCCGATGACCGCCGAGGGTGCGGTGGCACGGTTCTCGGCTCAGGAGTGGACGCCCGGGGGCAGGCCGCGTGACGGCGTGGAGAGGTCATGGGACAAGGGCGGCGCCGGGGGCTGGATCCAGACCTTCGGCGGTGGGGCGGTCAGCGTCTCGTTCTTCGTCTGGATCCGCGACGTCGACGAATCGGGCTACTTCGACGACCTGGATGCCGTCTACGCGCAGGGGGAGCAGGCGCTGACCGACTTCCTCCCCGAGATCGAGGAATCCTCTCTCGCCGGCCACCTCGTCGAGGCCGAGCGGACAGAGGCGGACCGGGACGAGTTCATCAGGCTGAAGAAATGGACCCTCGACGGCCGGATGCTGACCGCCGGTGTGATCCAGCAGGACACCGATCTTCCGGTGATGGTCGTGGTGGCGCTGGAGCAGCCCGGCATCACGTGACCCACCCCGCCCCGGCCACAGCGGACGAAGCCCCGGCGAGGCGCGGGAAGGCCGGCCGCCCTGGCCGGTCCGCCACTCTGGGCGCGGTGTCCTTGCCGTCCGCCTGGTCAAGAGTCGTAGCGCTCGGTCGCCACCACCGTCGTTCCTGCCGGCACCGTCCCCACGGGCGTCTGTGGATCGCGAAAGGTGACCGACCGTGGGGCAGCCAAGCTGGCAGGCCGACGGGCAGGCGGGCAGGCGGGCAGGCGAAGGGTCAGCCCGCCAGACCGCTGATCGCGTCTCCGATGTACTTGGCGCCGAGAACGATCAGAACGGTGGTCATGATCGCCGCGTTGTGGGCGGCCATCCATGCCTTCCATTCACCGAGCACCTTGGCCGACTTCTGGCCGCCGAGGAGGTAGACGCCGAGCGGCAGCAAGGTGCAGAGCGACGCGATCAGCACCATCAGGACGGCCGCGACCGTCCTGCCGCCGGCCGAGGCCGTGCTGGAGGCGATGGAGAGCGCGCCGCCGACCGCGAGGACGAGGTTCTTGGGGTTGGCCACGGCGAGGGCCGCGGCCAGGCCGGCCGCCTTGGCCGGGGTGAAGCTTTCGATCGCCTTCATCCAGCCGGGTGGCTCCGCCTCGTGCCCTTCCCGTGGTCTGCCCTTCCACTGCCTGACGCCCAGGAGGAAGAACAGCACGCCGAGTCCCAGCTTCAGCCACAGGGTCCAGCGGGCCGGCCCGTCGACGCCTCCCGCGGCGTCTCCGCCGGAACCGGCGAGAACGACCACCGTGACGAGTGCCGCGAGCGAGATCACCCAGCCCACCGTGAAGGCGATGCCGTTGCCCCGGCCCTTGGGGGTGGCCAGCATGAGGATCACGGCGATCAGCGGCAGGGGGCTGATGGCGATGCCGACCGCCGAGGCGAGCATCTGCCCGATGGCGTCTCCCACGGCGGCTCAGCCCTTCGCCACGATGGGCGGCAGCCGGTAGGCGCCGTCGAGGACGGACTGCCCGGGGGTGTAGAGGCGGATCATGGGCCGGAAGTCGCCCGACGGGGCGGGCAGCCAGTTCGCCGCCTCGGCCGGGTCGTCGGGCCGCTCCCGCTGGATGAGGACGGTCAGCGAGCCGTCCTCGCCGTACACCAGGCCGGGGGTACGGTCGCCGAGGGAGTAGCGGTCGGCCGGGTTGGCGACGAGGTAGTAGTCGGGGGTGTCGTACATGGTCACCGACCAGAACGACTCGACGGGCGGCGGCTGTTCGAAACGCAGGGTGTAGGAACGGGATCCGTTCAGCTGCTTGCCCTCGGCGTCGGTGAAGGTGTGCGCGTACACCGCCTCGTAGCCGTGATTGCCCCACAGCGCCGCGCGCGCGGCGGCGGCCCGTACGAGGTAGGACGCCTGCCGGTCGGCGATCTTCCACTGGGAGGAGTCGATCGTGCCGGTTCCGAGGTGGTCGACGTTGTAGTCGAACAGGTGGGGGTTCGTCTCCCAGGCTCCCGGCAGGCGGTTGCCGTCGGCGGGCGGCTTCGACGCGGCCTCGACCCGCGCCTTGCCGGCCGCCAGCCCCTCGGTGAGGGCCTCGACGAGGGCGGGGTCGGGATCGACGTACGGCGAGAGGCCCTCTTCGAGGAGGCCCAGCGGCTGGAAGCGTTGCTGGTGGTCCTGGTCGGGGCCGGCGGGCGGGAAGTCCGCCATCCAGACGCGCAGTTGCTCGTAGAAGCGCAGGTGCTCGGGTACGTCGGGGTCCGGTGCCGGCAGGCCCGTCCGGTGGGGGGATGTGTCGAGCGGGGTGAGCGTGAGCCGCTGTTGCAGGGCTTGGACCCGGGGCATGTCGCCGGGTCCGTCGCAGGCGTTGCGGCCGATGACGGAGATCACGGCGGTGGGTGCTTCGATCACGCCGCGCACCCCGTCGGGGGCGGTGCCGGCCCAGCCGGGCGGGGCGATGAGCCAGTCGCCCTCCTCCGTGCCGGTGGCGCGCTTTCCGAGGTACGCGAAGTTGTTGCTCCACACGTCCACGAACTGCAGGACGTAGTACGCGCCGGAGGTGTCCGGGACGTGGAGCAGGACCGGGCCGCCGGAGAGGTCGATCTGGGCGATGGAGTAGACGGTGTCGTTGTTCACGGACACGAAGTGGGCGTCGGGTGTCGCCAGTTCGGTGGCGTGCCCGAACTGGTTGAAGGGGGTGGGCGGCAGTGAGCCGAAGCCCTGGTGCAGGAACGCGGAGATCATCGACACGTCGAAGACGAGGGGGTAGCCGTAGACGTACGCGTCGGCGGCCAGATCGGCGAGGCCGTCGGTGCTGCTCGGGCTGGTCCGGTTGGTCACGGCGGGGCTCCTGTCAGGCGTCGACGCTCAGGGCGGGCAGGGTCCAGGAGCCGTCGAGGACCGAGGGCTCGGGGCCGTACACGCGGATCGCGATGGTGAAGGGCCCGTCGGGGGCGGGCAGCCAGTTCGCGACCTGCTTCGGGTCCGCGGGGCGGTCCTTGCGTACGTAGAGGGTGAGGCCGCCGTCGTCGTCGTGGACCAGCCCGGGGGTGCGGTCGCCGATCGAGTAGCGGTCGATCTCGTTGGCGACGAGGAGCCGTTCGGGCAGCCGGTACATCGTGGCCGACCAGAAGGAGCGGGCGGGCGGCAGTTCCCCGGGAGCGAAGCGGATGACGTGGTCGTGTGTGGAGGCATTCGGCGGCCGGTCGCCCCGGTCGTCCTGGGCCCACCCGGCGTACCACGCCTCCGCCGCCGGCAGGCCGTACAGGCCCTTGTCGACGCCGACCGCCCGGGTCAGGTGGTCGGTGCCGTGCTCGGCGCGGGTGCCGAACCAGTGGGTGGAGTCGACCGCGTCCTTCTTCGCCTCTTCCAGGCGGGCGCGGGCGTCCGCGATGCCCTGCTCGACCGCGGCGCGGATCTCCGGCTTCAGGGCGGCGGGCTCGAACTCGCCGCTGCTGGTGACACCGAGCGCGGCGAGCCGGTCCCGCAGCTCCCGTTCGCCGTCGAGGACGGGGAAGAACTGGAGCAGGAAGTCCAGCAGGGTGAAGAACTCCACCGTGCCGAGATCCTCCTCCCGCCAGACCGGCCACACCGATTCATCGACCGGGGGCGGGGCGGCGGTGCCGGTGAACTCGGACAGCGGGCGCAGGAGGTACTGCTCCTGAATCGCCCGCAGGGCCGGCACGTCGTCGGGGCCGGCCAGATACGTGCGGCCCAGGATGCCGACCAGGAACGTGTCTGCGTGCAGCACGCCCGCGATGCCCTCGGGAACGGCACCGTCCCAGCCGGGCCCGGCGACCAGGTGGTCACCCGCTTCCGAGCCGGTCGTACGGGAGCCGATGTAGCCGACGTACGAGGTGTCCAGGTCGTGCAGCGGCAGGACGTAGTACCGGTCGACGGCCGGCACGGAGATCACATACGGCTCGGCGCGCAGGTCCAGCCAGGCCCAGGAGTACGGGGTGTCGTTGTTCGGCGTCACCACGTCGGTGTTGGCCGGGGTGAAAGGCTCCGAGTAGTGCCGGAAGCGGCCGAAGCCTCCTACGTACCGGGGGTCGGCCGGGTCGATGGCCTGGGGGTACATCGTCCGGTAGTTCCGCAGGAGCGCGAAGCCCCAGATCCAGCCCTCGGCCGCGGTCCTCCGCGCTTCCTCGTCGGTCAGCTCCGGCACGTCAGCCCTCCCTGCCCATAGCGCATGTTTCGCCTCAAAATGTCACGCTGCTTCGTGGAGCGCATCCGCAGCCCGGTCCTGTCGGGCGCGGAAACGGGCAGAGCGGCCGAGCAAGGGAGCCAGGCGTGGGGATTTCCGGGTGAGCGCCGGGCAGGGACGCGGGAGCCGGGCGGTCGCCGGATGGCTGGTGGGCTACCGCAGGGGCATGCTGCGGGGTGACGTGCTGGGAGCGCTCACCGCGTGGGCGCTCATCGTCCCCGAGAGCGTGGCGTACGCGCAGATCGCCGGAGTGCCTCCGCAGAACGCGTTCTACGCGGCCCCCGTGGCCCTTCTGGTGTACGCGCTGTTCGGGCGGTCCAACTTCCTGGTCATCGGGGCGACGTCGGCCGCGGCGGTCCTGTCGGCGGCGGCCGTGTCCGAGATCAGCGGCGATCCGCAGGATGCCGTCGGCCTCTCGGCCGCTCTGGCGGTCGTCGTCGGGGCGGTGCTGCTGGTCGCCGGCATCGCCCGCCTGGGGTTCATCACCAACTTCCTCGCCGAGCCCGCGCTGGTGGGCTTCCTGTTCGGGATGGCGCTGACCATCGTCGTCCGGCAGGGCGCCAAACTCGTCGGCGTCCCCGGCGGGGACGGCAACTTCTTCGAGCGCCTGTGGACCATCCTGAGCAAGGCCCCCGACTGGTCGCTCGCCACGCTCGCCGTCGGAGCGTCCGCGCTGGCTCTGCTGCTCCTGCTGGAACGGTTCGTGCCCCGCCTGCCCGCCGCGCTGATCGTGCTCGCCCTGGCACTGGCCCTCTCCGCCGTCCTGGACCTCAAGGACCACGGCGTCGACATCGTCGGCGGCATTCCCTCGGCCGTTCCCGTGCCGCGTCTGCCGGGCATCCCGGCCGAGGACTGGGTCGCCCTGTCCGCGGGTGCGCTGGGCGTCGCCCTGGTGGTCTTCGCCGAGGCGTTCAGCATCGCCGGCCGGTTCGCGCGCGAGCACGGCCAGGAGGTCGACGCGGACCGGGAGATGGCAGCGGTCGGTCTCAGCAACATCGCCGTCGGTCTGGTGCGCGGTTTCGTCGTCTCGGGCAGCGCTTCGCGCAGCGCCGCGGCGATCGGCGCGGGCGGCCGTACCCCGATGGTGTCCCTGATCGCCGCGGGCCTGATCCTGCTGACCGGGGCCTTCCTCACCCCGCTCTTCACCGACCTGCCCGAGCCGGTCCTGGGCGCCATCGTGATCGTCGCCGTACGCGGCTTCATGAGGGTGGGCGAGCTGCGCCGGTACGCCGCCCTGGACCGGCGGAGCCTGTGGGTGGCGCTCACCGCGCTGGTCGGCGTCCTGCTCTTCGACCTGCTGCCCGGGCTGCTGCTCGCCGTGGCCCTGTCCCTCGTGCTCTTCATCAGCGCCGCCGGCCGCCGCGACGTCGCCGTCCTCGGACGGCTTCCCGGCACCCGCTTGTACGCCGACGTCGCCCAGCACCCGGACGCGGCCACCACCGCCGGCGTGCTCGCCGTGCGGCCCGACGGCAGCCTGTTCTTCGGCAACGTCAACCGCGTCCGCCTCGCCGTCCGCGATCAGGTCGCACGCACCGACCCCCCGCCGCGTGCGGTCGTCCTGGACCTGACCAGCAGCTACCGGCTCGGCATCCCGGTCCTCGACACACTGGACGAGCTGCGGGAGGAACTGGCCGGGAAGGACATCGCCCTGCACCTGGCGCACGTACGGGCAGGGGCCGAACAGGACCTGACCCGGCACGCCCTGGCGGACCGCGTCGGACCGTACGGCCTCCACCGCACCGTCGACGACGCGGTCTCGGCGGCGACCGGCGGACCGGTCTGACCAGCGGGCCGGGCCACTCATTTCAGTGGCTGACGGGGACTCCGGAGGCCGGGGATTCCGGGACGCCGAGGCGCTGGGCGTCCTTCTCCGGGCGCATGAAGAGGGCCGCCAGGAGGCCGGTGACCAGGAGCAGTGCCGCCGTGACGAGCCAGCCGTTCTGGTCCCGGGTCTGGGTGCAGCAGGGGCTCCAGCAGTTCCGCCGTGCCGCCGAGCACCTGCCGGATGCGGTCGGGGCGGACATCGTGGTATCCATCCCAGGAGAGCGACTCCCCCGAAAATGACCCGCCCCTGCGCGTCAACTACCCTTATCACGCTACTGAATCGGCTTCCGGTGCACCAGAAACGGAACCCTGGATTCAATCGCTTTCGAGTCGCCGTATTCCGGTCACAGCCCCTCAAACAGATAGAGACCCACGCTCACCACTGCGACATGACCCCAAAAAAAATACCCTGCGCGATTTGTCCCGCCATGAGATGACGTCGTCGAACAACAACTGCTGATGCGGAACGCTGCGGACTCAGAGGGCAGGTATTCAGACAGCGCCCTCCATGAGTCGGGCGATCATTCGTAGCAGCGGAGGGCGACAGCGGGGCTACGTTCCCGGTCGCTCGGCATCGAACGCCTCGGTCGTGGGGACTCGCAACTATCTTCGCCTTATAGCCCGTTCCGTACGGCGAATACACCTCGTCCTCGCCTGCCCGAAGGGACTCGCCGGCCTCCTCGACGACCACGGGAACCCGTTGCGCGAGACCGTGATTCCCGCGGACACCAAGATCGGCGAAGGTCTACGAGCCTCCTCCCCCTCTCAAACCCTGAGAGCACAGCGCAGGTTGGACGGGCCACCCCACTTGGTCTCATTCAGCTCCGCCCGGCCGCTCCCGATCAGGGCCGCCCCCAACCCCTCAGCCGCCAAGAGACCACACTGGGGCCTCCGTATACCGTTTCTTATGGTGTGATCGATCGTTGAGCCGCGCATGACGGATCTGGTGGAGCGGTTGGTTTCAGAGGAGTTATGGGTGCTCTTCCGACAAGTGGTGCCGCCTGCGGAGGTGAAACGGCCACAGGGCGGGGGCCGGCGGCGGGCGGGCGACCGTGAGTGCCTCGCGGCGATCATCTTCGTGGCGACCTCAGGGTGCACCTGGCGACAGCTGCCCCCGACGTTCGGCCCGGCCTGGCCGACGGTCTACCGGCGGTTCGTCGGTTGGAGCCGGGACCGGGTCTGGGCGGAGCTCGATCGCGCCATCTCTGACGAACCCGGCGCCGGAGGGCAACTGGACTGGCCGCGGTGCGCTATCGACTGCGTTAGCCTTCGGGCGGCTCAAGCGGGCTACTACTGACCGGCCCCGATCCAACCGACTACGAGTAGCCGGATCCTAGGTCCACCTGACCAGCCACCAAGACGGCTGTCGCTGCCACTAACCGCCTCCGGTGCCCGCATATACCCGGGTCGGCACCGTGCGCGCGCTGCGTTGCGTCTGCCCGATCCCGCCCCGGTCCGGCCGCAGCCGACCGGGGACTTGGCCGACAGATGCAACCGCCCTTCAAGAACGCGCTGCAGTGGTGTGACGTTTTTCACTCGGACGTTGATCTGTGCCGGCTCAGCGCCGCAATCGATGGCCAGGTCGTCTCCTGTCTCTGTGCGGTTGTGCGAGCTAAACGACCGATTCCTCCGCCACGATCTCAGCCACACCGCCCGCGGTCCGGTGTCCCCGCAGATGCTCGTCAGCTCGGTTCAGCAGCACGCCACCAAAGGAAACACGTTTTAGCTCATCGGGTCTGACCTGCATCAGGTTCAAGCGTTCGTGTGCGCGAAGGCGGGTTGAACAGGTCTGATTGTGGGATGGATCAAGAGGTGAGGGCAGGTCAGGTCGGATCGCACAGGACGTTGGCGGTCCGTCGTTTGCGGGAGAAGCAGCAGACAGGCAAGGCGGAAGAGAGGTCAGGCAGAAGTGGGCCTGCGGGAGCATCACTCGTCGCAGGAGGTGCGGGAGCTGGAGCGACTCAGGACGGCACACGCGGAGAGGGATATCGCGCGATCGAGTCGACTCTGGGGCACCTCCGGGCCGTATTCGCCGCCAGTCAAGGACCGCGCAACTCCCGCGTCGAGGCTGGTCCGATGATCCAGACTTCCGGAGCCCGGCGCGCTGCCCATGGATGACAGCCGGAGAGCGGGCGGCGTCGCCTGATGGATAGCAGGTGCGTGATAGCAGTGGAATGCAAGGTAACCCGACTCGCCTTCATTGAACAGACACGCGGCAAGGGGATCCGAGCACGGATCACCACCGGGGGCGGAAGCGGGCCAGGTCCTGTCCCGCATGAGGAGCAACCCGCTTCCTCGTTGACGGCACGTCACCCTTGGCATTGCCCGGCAGGTGAGTTTATTCCCGGCCTACCACGAATGAGACATCGCGCCGCGAAATGGCTGAGGATAACTGGCGCGCCCAGATCGGAAAACACACTTACCCTGAAGTGACGCTTCAACTCGCTCTGATTGGACAGGACCTTGCAGCTCATTGAACGAGGCCACGCGTTCGCCGAACTCCACCGTCTCCTGACACCCATCGAGCGGGGCACCGGACACGTGGCACTGGTGAGCGGCGCCATCGGCAGCGGAAAAACGGAACTTCTCCACACTTTCGCAGAACACGCCCTGGACAACGGCGCTGTCTACCTCAGCGCCACCGGCTCACATATGGAGCAAGATATTCCGCTTGGAGTCGTCAAACAGCTCTTCGAGTCTGCTTCACTACCCCTCGACATACCCTGCGGGATCCAGGAAGCTCTTGAACACGACAGGTCAGCGCCTGCTCATGGGAGCGACCCGGTGGGTGACGTCGCCGGGCCGGTTCACAACCGCCTTCTGCAGCACCTGACGTCAGATCTGTCGAAGCTGGCGGAGTCCACGCCGCTGCTCATCGGGGTCGATGACCTTCAACATGCCGACACACCCTCGCTCCAGTTCTTCCTGTGGCTGTCCCGTCGTCTGCGCTCCCTCCCCTCCCTGCTGCTGTTCACCGACATGGAGCACGGCAGCAGGGTGTACAGGGAGTTCCGCGCCGAATTGCTCCGCAGCAAGCTGAGCACTCGGATTGATTTGAAACCGCTCACCGCAGGCGGGGTCACCGAGCTGCTGGCAACAGGACTGGGGGCGCGGGTCGCCCGTCGGCTGGGCCGCGTCAGCCATGAGTTGAGCGGCGGCAACCCCCTACTCGCGCGAGCCTTGATCGAGGACAACATGAGCGCGTCCGGAGAGACAGACACACCCAACGCGGGCGACGCCTACGGCAGAGCGGTTCTGGAATGTGTCCGACGCTGTGGGCCGAACCACGCGCTCGACGTTGCACAGGGTATCGCCGTACTCGACGAACACGCCTCTCAGACCGTGCTCTCCACGCTGCTCTCCATCAACTCCTTCGACGTGACGCAGGCGGTGGACACACTCACACGGACGGGAATCCTCCGCGACGGGAAGTTCCGGCACCCACGCGCCCGGAAAGCGATACTCAACGACATGTCGTCGGCTGACTTCGCCTCACTGCATCAGCGAGCTGCCACTGTCGCCTACAGTTCCGGTCTGCCCATGACTCCAATCGCCCGCTTCCTCCTGGCCGCAGGCCACCGTGACGAAACGTGGGCCGGCGACGTGCTCCGCGAAGCCGCACGCCTCGCGCTGGGAGAGGGCCGGGTGGCCTTCGCGATCGAATGTCTCCAACTTGCCTGTGGCTCCAAATCGGATGCCGAACGTGATCCTGAGATGACCGCCACACTCGCGGCGGCGGAGCGGCGTGTGGATCCGTCGATATCCGCACGGCGGCACATCGTCCTGATTGCCGCAGCTCAGGAGGGGCATCTTTCCGAACATCGCATCACCGAGCTGATCAGGGCATTGACCTGGCATGGCCGCCTCGAGGAGTCCGCAAACCTGATCGAGTACCTGGTGCAACGTGACGTCGAGCCCCGGCCCGACTTCTACGCCTGGCTACGGGTCTCGTACCCGGAGTTCATGACCCGGCTTCAGCAGGACCTGCAGATCATGACGACTCAGGCTGTGCTGGCACAGCCTGAGTCGGCGGAAGTCTTCCTGGCCAGGTCCCTCATGGTCGGTCGATTTGCTGGTATCGCCGGACTTGCTGACCAGTTCTTGCGGAACACCCGGCTGGACGACCAGGGTGTCGATTCGCTGGAATCGGTCCTCCTCGCGCTGGTGTACTCCGACCGCCCCGAGCAAGCCGCCCCCTGGTGCGACTCGTTGCTGTCCAGAGCGACCGCGCTCCGCGCTCCCGCGTGGGAGGCGAGGTTTGCGGCCGTCCGAGCGGAGATCGCATTGAGACAGGGAGAGCCGGACAGCGCCGAGCACTTTGCGAGCATGGCGCTAGAGCGAATCCCCCTGCAGAGCTGGGGTCTTGTCGTCGGCGCCCCGCTGGGGGGCCTGATCCGAGCCGCGACCGCGCAGGGCAGACATCACATCGCCGCGCAGTGGCTGACCGAGACCGTGCCGGCGGCGATGTTCCAGACCCGGTTCGGGTTGCAGTACCAGTACGCCCGTGCCGAGTACAACTTGGCCACCGGCCGTGCGGACTTGGCGTTCGAGGACTTCCTGCAGTGCGGTCGGCGCATCAACGATTGGGGGTTCGCTCCTTCGGCGCTCCTGCCCGAGCGCGCGTCGGTCACCACAGCTGCGGGTTGGCTCGGAGACATACCGCTCGCACACCAGGAGAAGCGGGTGCTGGCAGAACAGATGGCGCAGGGTCTCCCGGAGCAGGCCCCGTCCGCCGAGAAACGAAAGGAGCCGACCGAGGTACTGAGCGCCGCAGAGTACCGGGTCGCCGAATTGGCATCGTCCGGCCAGACGAATCGCCAGATCTCACGGAAGCTCTGCATCACCACCAGCACGGTCGAACAGCATCTCACCCGTGTCTACCGGAAGTTGAAGGTGAAGAACCGCCTAGAGCTGACACGAGTGATTTCGATCCCGTGAGAGCCCTTCAGCGGAGAGCGCGGTCTCCCGACCAGCACGGCCCACCGCGCCAGGGCCTGTCTGGCCATTCGCGTCGTCGCCCGCAGGGCGGCCGCGCGGCGTCCGGTGCGCGCTCTCGGCGTGCCGGCCCCAGGCCCTTGTACCGGGCGCGTACTCGGGTCTGAGGTCGGTGGCGGCGCGAGTGCGTGCATGGCGCCGTGAGACAGACGGGAATTGCCAGACAGGCCCTGTAGAGGGCGTCCGGTGGACCAGGGCCCGCAAAGGGCGCGGCGTCCGGTGCGGTGCATCGCAAGGCGCCGGAGCGCCCTCATCGCGGAGCGATTCGGACGTTCCGGCGACGCAGCGAGGGATGGGGCCTCCCCTGCTCGAGCGAAGCCGAGAGCTCGGGGAAGCGCCAGACGTCCTGACCCCGGTCACGATCTACCGGACACCCTCCGGCCGGGCTGGCTCACTCAGTAGATCCCCTCCGGCACGGTTCGCAGACTTTGCAGTGGCTGCACGTTGGCCACGCCGTCCCACGGCCACTCGGTGCCTGTGTCATACCGTATGGCCGCGTCCCTCTCCAGTATGTTCGGCACGAACAGGTCATCGTGCAGCACAGTCAGCCGAACCTGCCCGCTCCGGCCGTACTCCACCGGACGAGTCCAGTCACCGGGGTCCACCACACTGTGGGTAACCTGCGGATACGTCGATATGTACGGCATGAGGCCGCCCTGGTCGAGCACGGGCAGGGCGAGTGCATTACCGAAGGTATTGCCATACATGGGGACCACCGGCGCATCGGGCATCGCCGCCACGAACGACTTGTACATGGCGGGGGTGACATGAGTTCCGCTGATGCGGGCCCCCTTCAGCTCTGCGACGAGTTCCGGGTGCTTGCGGATCAGTGTCTGGAACAGAGCAGGAGTGATCATCAGATAGTCGACCGGCTGCGTGCGCAAGATCAATGTGATCTGCTCCAGGATGTGGTCGGTGTACTCCTGGACCTCCTTCATCCGGCCTGCCCGGACCAGCCTCTTGACCCAGCGCGGGTCGAAGTCGACCCCGTACACCCGGGACTCGTAGTGCTCCGCAAGATGCCACCCTCGGTTGCCGACCAGATGCGGCCCCGTCGGAGTCGCCTGCAACCAGCTTCGCCCCCGCTGAAAACCCTCCCGAGGCAACGCCCAGCGAAGCCAGTCCGCCCGGTTCCGCAGCATCGGCTCGGTGTAGTGCACACGGCAAGGGGTGCCGGTAGTGCCTCCGGACTCCCATATCTTCCCTGCCAGCGGGCGTGGTACGGCTTGCGGCACGAGTTCGGCGGGATCCAGCGTGCGTAGTTCCTCCAGCTGGAACGGTCCGAAGGCGGACAGTTCTTCGTAGCGAGTGATGTCCCTCGGGTCGAACGACAAGCCGGCCGCCCGTCGCAGCCAGTAGGGACTGCCGGTCACGGGGTCGAAGTGACGGCGGACCACGCGTCGGGTCCAGCTGTCGAGGTCCTTCGCCAGTAGCTCTTTGATGACCGTGTCTTCAGTCAGCACTGCGTCCTTCTCCGTTCCACTAGTCGGTTGAGTCACCTATGACGCCTCCGAACCGTCTTCCCGCAGCCATCCTTGAATGGCTGCGGCGGTCTGCTCGGCGTGCTCCATCAGCAAGGTGAAATGGTCGCCCGGTACGTCGATCGCGGTGTGCCGCAAGGACCAGACCGCCTGCCAGCTCTCGGGAGGCACCGCTGGGCCCTCCAGTGTTCCTGCCCGCTCCGAGGCGCGGACCAAGAGAGTCGGCGCAGTCAGCTCCCGGGGCCGCCAATCGGCGAAGAGACCGAAGTATCCGGCCATCGCGGTCAGTCGGGTGTCGTTCATCGGACCGACCTTGCGCTCGTCCTCGAGCGCTGTCGATTCCAGCGCGGGCAGGATGTAGTCGGTCTGTTCGCTGCCCGGCTCGTACGTGTCCAGCAGGACCAGAGAGCGAAGTGCCGCGCCCTCCTGCTCCAGTCGGGTCGCGAGCATGTGCGCGATGCTTCCACCCGAGGAGCGTCCGACCAGCACGAACGGCGTGTCACCAAGGTCACGCCGCACGATGCCGTGCAAGTAGCCGACCAACGCATCCATATCAGCTGGTATCGGCTCCCCGGTCACGAAGCCTGGGTACGACAGAGTCCACAGGTCATGGTCACCGCGGAATGCGGTCGCCAGATGGGTGAACTCGTGGATTCCCCCGAATACCGTCGGCGAGGGCAGACAAAGCAGGGCCGGGCCCTGCCCTGCCCCGGCACGCAACCGGACCAGCTCGGTGGAGCCGGCCACCCCGTCGGGTGCCGTGAAGGTGGGACGAAGCCGGGACGCGACATTCAGCAGGATGCGGCCCTCCTCGAACTTGCCCTGCTCACAGGCGCTCCGGTAGAGGTCAGCGATCCCGTTCGGTACCGGCTTCGGATCGGAGTCCGGCAGAGTCGGTCCCAGACTGACCACGAGCTCATCCGCCAGGACGGTGAAGGTGGGGTGATCGAAGATCATCGTCGCGGGCAGCCTGAGGCCTGTAACGGTGTCCAGGCGGTTGCGCAGTTCCACGGACATCAGCGAGTCGAAGCCGAGCTCGGTGAAGGAGGCCGCCTCGGCGATCGCCTCCGGTCCGGGGTGCCCGAGTACACGGGCAGCCTCTGTTCGGATCAGGTCCAGCAGGACATCGCGCTGCTCAGATCCGGTCAGCCCCACCAGCCGCTCCCGCACGGCGGCATCCTCGGCCTGAACATCGGGGGCCGCCGCACGCCTGAGGGCACTCGCGCCGCGGAACATCACCGGCACCGTCCCTCCGGTGTTCGGCACTCCCGGCAACAGATTCAGCCGGACCGGGACAATCAGCGACGCGTCCACCGTCCGTGCGCGGTCGAACAGGTCCAGCGCCTCGTCCGGTGACAAGGCCGCCGGACCGCGGGAAGATCCGCGGGACGCCAGATCGCCGGCCATTCCGCCATCGGTGTCCCACATCCCCCAGGCCAGCGAGCGAGCCGGCAGGCCACGAAGACGGCGGTAGGCGGCCAGGCCGTCCAGGAAGGTGTTGGCCGCAGCGTAGTTGCCCTGCCCCGGGTTGCCCATCACACCGGACATCGAGGAGAAGAGCACGAAGTCCGTGAGATCGAGATCCTGGGTGAGCTCATGCAGGTTCCAAGCTGCGTCGACTTTCGGACGCAGCACCCTCGCCACCTGGTCAGGCTTGAGCTCGGTGATCACACCGTCATCCAGTACACCGGCCACGTGCACCACGGCGGTCACCGGGCAATCGCTCAGCAGTTGGGCCAGTGCCTCGCGATCGGCCACGTCACAGGCCACAAGGTCGACGCGGGCGCCCAGCTCGGCAAGCTCCACGAGCAGTTCGGTCGCACCCTCCGCAGCACGGCCGCTGCGGCTCGCCAGCAGGAGGTGCCGCACGCCGTGCCGGCTCACCAGATGCCGGGCGATGTGCCTTCCCAGGGCACCCGTCGCGCCGGTCACCAGCACCGCACCGGCCGGGTCCCAGACCGGCTGTGCGGATGCGGCGGTCGCCCGGACCGGGAGCAGCCGGGGCACCAGCAGCACATTGTCGCGTACGGCTATCTGCGGCTCGTCGACGGCGCACGCGGTCGCCACGGCCGCGGGCAAGGCCCGGTGGCTGTCGGAGTCGAGATCCACCAGGATGATCCGGCCCGGATGCTCGGACTGGGCCGTGCGAACCAGCCCCCACACCGCGGCAGCGGCCAGGTCCTGGATGTCCCCGACCGCCCCGCGGGTAACCACCACTAGCCGGGAGCGGTCGAATACGCCATCGGCCAGCCACTCCTGAATTGCCTTCAGAGCCTGCTGAGTGGCGGCATCGACAGTCGCCGGAGGCTGGGCACCGGAGCCGGCGCAGGGCAGCACGACCACAGGCGGCGGCGCCATGCCGGCCTTCACCGCACGCGCCATGTCGCGGAGATCGTCGTATTGGACCAGCGGCAGCCCGGGGGGCAGAAGGCCCGAGCCGAGGAACACCCAGGGTTCGGGTGTCGCGGGCGCTGCCGCAGCCGGAACCGGGACCCACTCCAATTGGAGCAAGGAGCCCTGTCTTGCCGCCGAAGAGACGTGTTCCGCCGACATCGGGCGCAGTGCCAGGGACTGGACCGTGGCGACCGGACCACCCGCATTGTCGGCCAGGTCAACCCTGAGGCCGTTGTCACCGGAGGTGAGCCGGGCCCTCAATGCCGTGGCACCCGTGGCATGGAGTGTGACTCCGGACCAGGTGAAAGGGACCCCCGCCGCTTCGGTGGCAGCCGGATCCAGACCGAGTGCCTGCAAGGCCGCGTCCAGGAGCGCCGGATGCAGTCCGTAGCCGGACACATCTACGCTGTCCAGCTGAAGCTCGGCGAACAGCTCCGTGTCCCGGCGCCACAGCGACCGCACTGCTGTGAACGGCCACCCGTACTCCAGCCCCCACGCGGCGAAACGCTCGTACCCGCCCTCGATCGGCAGTTGCACGGCCCCTGGCGGCGGCCAGCTGGCCAGTCCGGCGTCGGCGGGAGCCTCTGCGGGAGCCGCGCTGAGCGTGCCTGCCGCCAGGCGCTGCCAGGACTGCTCCGGGCCTGTGGAATCCAGCTGGGCGTGCACGGTGACCGGACGGCGGCCCGACTCGTTCGGTGCACCGAGTGCGACCTGGATCGCTGTGCCACCGTGCTCGGGCAGGAGCAGCGGAGCCTCCAGGGTCAGTTCGTCGATACGGTCGCACCCCGCTTGGGCGCCGACGTGCAGCACCATGTCCACGTACGCGGTTCCGGGAAGCAGCGGCCGGCCGCCCACCGCGTGGCCGACCAGCCAGGGCTGGCCGTCCACCGACAGCCTGCCGGTGTGAAGGAGCCCTCCCGAGTCCGGCAGCGCCACAGCGGCCCCGAGCAGCGGGTGCCCGTCCGCGGCCAGTCCTACGGCGTTCAGGTCGGCCGTACCGCCCGGACGAACGCTGGGCCAGAACCGCTGGTGCTGGAACGGGTAGGTCGGCAGGTCCACCAGGTGACCGGTGGTCTGGTGGACGGACGGCCAGTCGATGGCGGTGCCGACGGTGTACAGGTGGCCCAGTGCCGTGAACAGGGCATCTGCCTCCGGTCGTCCCCGGCGCTGCGCGGCCGTGAAACGGTGAGCTTCCGGGGACGGGACGCACTCCTCGGCGAGTGCTGTGAGGGTGCCGTCAGGGCCGACCTCCAGGTAGGTGGTCACACCCCGTTGCGCGAGGGTGGCGACGCCGTCGGCGAACCGCACCGTGCGGCGCACGTGTTCGACCCAGTAGTCCGGGGTGGCCATATGGTCGTCCGCGAGCAGACCGGTCAGGTTGGACACGATCGGGATGCGGGGAGGTGCGAACGAGAGCCCAGTCAGTGTCTCGGTGAAGTCGGCGAGCATCGGCTCCATCAGCGCGGAGTGGAAGGCATGGCTCACCCGCAGGCGCTTGGTCCGTTTTCCCTGCCCACTGAGGATGGCCTCTGCGGCCGCCACAGCGGCGGCCGTCCCGGACAGCACGACCGCCCGGGGGCCGTTCACCGAAGCCAAGCTCAATTCGTGGCCATGTGCGTCCAGCAGCTCCGCCACCTCGGCCTCACCGGCTTGCGCAGCGAGCATCGCACCGCCGGACGGAAGCTCCTGCATGAGGCGTGCTCGGGCGCTGACGAGGGCAGCGGCGTCCGCCAGGCTCAGAATGCCGGACACGTGTGCCGCCGCGATCTCACCGACCGAATGGCCGAGCACGTAGTCCGGCCGGACTCCCCAGGACTCCAGCTGCCGGAACAGGGCGACCTCGACGGCGAACAGACCGAGTTGCGCGTATCCCGTCCGGTGGAGCAGAAGCCCGTCCGGTGAATCCTCCGGCGCGAACAGCACCGTGCGCAGGCGCGGATCCAGCTCCGCGCAGACCGCGTCCAGAGCCGCGGCGAAGGCGGGGAGCTGTGCGTACAGCTCCTTGCCCATTCCGGCGCGTTGTGCACCTTGGCCGGAGAACAGCATGGCCAGGCGGCCTTCCCCGGCCCTGCCTCGGATCAGCTCAGGTTCGGCTCGGCCCTCAGCCAGTCCGGTCAGTGCTCTGCGCAGAGCCTCACGGTCCGGAGTGACGACAGCCGCACGGTGCTCCCACCCGGCGCGGCCTACGGCCAGGGACCGGGCTAGCGCGCGGAGGGGTGCAGCGGGACGGTCGCCAAGGTGGGCAAGCAGTTCGCGGGCCTGCGCCCGCAGTGCTCCAGGGGTGCGGGCGGACAGCAGGATCGGTGGGATCGGGGCATCGGTGTCGGCCTCGGGCTCCGGGGACACAGGCGCCTGTTCGAGGATGAGGTGGGCGTTGGTGCCGCTGATACCGAAGGCGGAGACGCCGGCACGCCGGGGCCGGCCGGTGTCCGGCCACAGTCGTTGTTCGGTGAGGAGCTCGACCGACCCGGCGGCCCAGTCGACGTGTCGGGATGGTTCTTCGACGTGCAGGGTCCGCGGGAGCACTCCGTGACGCAGCGCCTGGACCATCTTGATCACTCCGGCTGCGCCGGCAGCGGCTTGGGTGTGCCCGATGTTCGACTTGACCGAACCGAGCCAGAGCGGGTGTTCCCGGTCCTGGCCGTAGGTCGCCAGCAGTGCCTGGGCCTCGATCGGATCGCCAAGCCGAGTGCCGGTGCCGTGCGCTTCGACCACATCGATGTCATGCGGCGTAAGTTGGGCGTTGGCCACCGCTTGGCGGATGACGCGCTGCTGGGACGGACCGTTGGGGGCGGTGATGCCGTTGGAAGCGCCATCTTGGTTGACGGCGCTGCCCTGGATCACCGCCAGGACGGGGTGATGATTGCGTCGCGCGTCGCTGAGGCGTTCCAGGACGAGCATGCCTGCGCCCTCGCCCCATCCTGTGCCGTCGGCGTCATCGGAGAACGCCTTGCAGCGGCCGTTGCCGGCCAGGCCGTCCTGCCGTTCGAACTCGGCGAAGGCCACCGGGGTCGCCATCACCGCCACCCCGCCGGCCAGGGCGAGGGAGCATTCCCCGCTGCGCAGCGAACCGGCTGCGGTGTGCAGCGCGACCAGGGCCGAGGAGCAGCCGGTGTCGATGGTCAGCGCCGGTCCTTCCAGGCCGAGGGTGTAGGAGATACGGCCGGAGATGATGCTGCCGGAGTTGCCGCTCATCGCGAAGCCGTCATCGCCGTGCGTCGAATTGGCGACCAGCGCGGCGTAATCGACCGCGGACGCGCCGGCCATGACGGCGGTCGGACTGCCCTTGAGGCCGGTCGGATCAATGCCGGCCCGCTCCAGCGCTTCCCAGGACACTTCCAGGAGCAGGCGCTGCTGCGGATCCATCGCCATTGCCTCGCGCGGTGAGATCCCGAAGAACGCCGGGTCGAATTCGGTCACGTCGTGCACAAATCCGCCGATTCCTTCGGCATTCCAGCCACGGTCGGCGGGAAACGGCCCCATCGCGTCGGTGCCCGCGGTCACCAGATCCCACAGGTCATCGGGAGAGCCCACGCCGCCGGGAAAACGGCACGCCATGCCTACGATCGCTATCGGCTCATCGCTCTTCCCCGTGGCGACCACCGGTGCCAGGCCGGCCTCGCGGTCCGTCAACGAGTCCAAGAGGTGGCGGGCGAGCTCGAACGGAGTGGGATAGTCGAACACCACTGCGCCGGGCAGTTTCAGTCCGGTCATCGCCGTGAGCCGATTACGGAATTCCACCGCCATGACCGAATCGAAGCCCAGATCGCGGAAGGGCTTACGGGCATGGAGTTCCACAGCACTGTGGTGACCGAGTACGACTGCCGCTTCGGCCCGCACCACGTCCAGGATCGCCTGCTCCGGGTCGGACGATTCCGCCAGCCGCCGTCGCATCCCCTCCGCCTGTGGATTCGCTGCCGCATCGGCGGTTTCGGCCGCCGCACCGGCTGCTTCGGCGATCTCGTCGATCAGCGGCCGACGGCGGGCCATGGTGTACGCCGGGGCGAACCGTTCCCAGTCCATGCTGGCCACCGTCAGCGTCGTCTCGTCATCGTCGAGCGCCTGCTGCAGGACCTGCATCGCTGCGTGCGGCGCCATCGCACCCACCCCGCGCCGCCGCAACTCTCGCTCGGCTTCACATCCGAGCATGCCTCCGCCGGACCAACCGCCCCAGGCGATCGAGGTCGCCGTCCTGCCTTCGTGTCTGCGCTGCTGCGCCAGGCCGTCCAGGAAGGCGTTGGCCGCGGCGTACGCCGCCTGCCCTGCACTGCCCCATATGGCGGCTCCGGAGGAGAAGAGCACGAAGGCGTCGAGCTCCTGATCTGCCAACAGCTCATGCAGGTGCTGCGCTCCGGACGCCTTGGCCGCGACCACGTCGTCGTACTCGTCCAGGCCGAGGTCGGGCAAGGTCCCGTACCGGCTCACCCCTGCGGCGTGGAACACCGAGGTGACCGGCCCGACGTCAGCCAGCAGCCGTGCCACGGCGTCGCGGTCCGCCACGTCACAGGACACCACTGTCAGCCTGCAGCCGGCGGCCGCGCAATCGGCCTCCAGGTCGGCGATGCCCGCCGCTGCCGGGCCGCGGCGGCTGGTCACCACCACGTGGTCGGCACCGTTGCCGGCCGCCCACCGGGCGATGTGCCCACCAACGGCTCCGGTCCCACCTGTGATCAGCACCGTGCCACGCGGACGCCACTCCCGGTGCGGGGCACCTTCCCGCGAAGGTGCCCGCACGAGCCGGCGCACCAGTACGCCTTGTTCCCGCAGCGCCAGTTGGTCCTCACCGTCGGCCGCCGCGAGGACGGCGGCGAGTCGTGCCGCGGTCTTCTCGTCGAGGGTCTGGGGCAGGTCGATCATGCCTCCCCACCGGTCCGGACATTCGAGCCCGGCCACGAGGCCCAGGCCCCATACCTGGGCCCGTTCGGCAGTTACCGCGTCCTCGGCGGTGGCCGATACGGCACCGCGGGTGAGCAGCCAGACGGGCGCGTCCACACCGGCATCGCCGAGCGCCTGAACCAGCACCAGCGACGTTCGAGGGTTGAGGCCCGCCTGGTGCACCACTCCGGCAAAAGCGCCGTGCTCAGCCGCCAGTCCACGCAGTTTCTCCGCGAGGGAGGCTCGTTCGGCTGTGCCGTCCATGGGCAGTTGGACGACATCGGCGTCGGCCATCGCCGACAGGATCTCATCATCCGGTCCGGCCAGAAGCCACCGGCCCGAGAGTTTTCCCTGTGGTGTACGCAGCGGCTTCCACTCCACCCGGTAGCGCCACGCGTCCGTCGCTCGCGGTCGGCCCGTAGGCCCTTCCAGCCAGTACCTCTTTCGCTGGAAGGCGTAGGTGGGCAGCTCTACCCACCGTCCTCCGGTTGCCAGGCTCGCCCACTCGACCGGTGCCCCGTGCACCCACGCCTGCGCCAGCGCTGTCGCGAACCGTTGTGGCCCGCCGTCCCCTCGCCGCAGTGATCCCAGGATCACCGTCTCACCGACGGAATCGTCCAGGGTGTCCTGCACGGCCGGAACCAGCACCGGGTGCGGACTCATCTCGATCAGCAGCGTGCAATCGTGCTCCAGGAGGGACCGGGTCGTCTGCTCGAATTCCACGGTCTGCCGCAGATTCCGGTACCAGTACTCCGCGTCGAGACCGGTCGGATCCAGCATGCCTCCGGTGACTGCGGAGAAGAACGCCACTTCGGTCGCTGCCGGTGACACCTCCTCCAGCACCCCAAGCAGCTCGTCGCGGACCTGGTCCACCTGGGGCGAATGGGAGGCGTAGTCGACCGCCACGCGGCGGGCCCGTACTCCGTCCGCCTCACATGCAGCCACGAGTTCATCCAGTGCATCTGGCGCGCCGGACACAACGACCGAGGAGGGCCCGTTCACGGCCGCCACAGACAGCAGGTCCTCCCGGTGCTCCAGGCGTTTGCGCACCTCCTCGAGGGGGAGCGCAACCGACGCCATTCCGCCCTGGCCGGACAGTTTCCGGACGATCAGCTTGCTGCGCAGCGCTACGATGCGGGCGCCGTCGTCCAGCGACAGTGCTCCGGCCACACACGCCGCCGCGATTTCACCTTGGCTGTGCCCGGCGACCGCGACCGGCGAGACCCCGCAGGCCTTCCACAGTTCGGCAAGGGAGACCATGACGGCCCAGAGCACGGGCTGTACGACATCGGCCCGCTCAAGCCAGGCGTCATCCGACGCCGTGCGCAGAACTTCCGGCAACGACCAATCGACGTGCGGCGCCAGTGCCTCGGCGCACGCATCGATCTGCCGGGCGAACACCGGTGAGGAGTCCAACAGTTCCACGGCCATGCCGGTCCACTGCGCGCCCTGGCCGGGGAAGACGAAAGCCACCCGGGGCTTCGGAGCAGCTGCGCCTTCGATCACGCCTGGTGCCGAACCCGACTGCGCCACCACGTCCAGCCCGGTCGCGTCCATGACGACAGCGCGGTGTGAGAGGTGCGCACGGCCGACGGCCAGGGACCAGCCCACGTCCACCGGGTCCAACCCGTTCGTTGCATCCCGCAACCGGGCGGCCTGCTCCCGCAAGGGTGCGTCACCAGAACCGGAGACCACCCATGGGACCGAGGCCACCTGCAGTGGTGGTGTGCTCGCCGAAGGATCCGTGGCAGCCGGTGCCGGCGGCTCCTCCACAATCAGGTGCGCGTTGGTTCCGCTGACCCCGAACGACGACACTCCAGCCCGGCGTGCACGATCGGTGCGAGGCCAGGGACGGGACTCGGTCAGCACCTCCACCGACCCGGCCGACCAGTCCACATGAGCGGAGGGCCGGTCCACGTGAAGCGTCGGCGGCAGCGTGTCGTGCCGCATCGCCTGCACCATCTTGATCACGCCGGCCACCCCGGCTGCGGCCTGCGTGTGCCCGATGTTCGATTTGACGGACCCCAGCCACAGGGGCGTCGGCCGATCCTGCCCGTAGGCCGCCAGCAGGGCCTGTGCCTCGATCGGATCACCCAACACGGTTCCGGTGCCGTGTGCTTCGACGGCGTCGATATCGGATGGCGCCAGTTCGGCGTTGGCCAGTGCCTGCCGGATGACGCGCTGCTGGGACGGCCCGTTGGGTGCGGTGAGCCCGCTGGACGCACCGTCCTGGTTGACCGCACTTCCTCGGATGACCGCGAGCACCGGATGTCCGCGACGCCGTGCGTCGGACAGGCGCTCCAGCAGCAGCAGACCTGCTCCTTCACCCCAGCCGGTGCCGTCGGCCGCGTCGGCGAACGCCTTGCATCTTCCGTCGGGGGCCAGCCCGCCCTGTCGGGAGAACTCCACGAACGATCCCGGCGTCGACATGACGGCGACTCCGCCTGCCAGGGCCAGCGATGTCTCACCGCCTCGCAACGACTGAACGGCCAGGTGCAGGGCCACCAGTGACGAGGAGCACGCGGTGTCCACGGTCACCGCCGGCCCTTCCAGTCCCAGCACGTACGCGATCCGGCCCGATGCCACACTGGCCGAACTACCGATGCCCAGATAGCCCTCCACGCTCTCCGGCACAGACTGGAGCCTGGTCGCGTAGTCACTGAAGTTGACTCCGGCGAAGACACCGGTACTGCTGCCGCGGACCGATGCGGGGTCGACTCCGGCTCGTTCGAAGGCCTCCCACGCCACCTCCAGCAGCAGGCGCTGCTGTGGGTCCATCGAAAGGGCTTCACGTGGGGAGATGCCGAAGAACTCGGGGTCGAAGTCGGCGGCTCGGTGCAGGAATCCGCCACCGAGGCGGCGCCCGGGGTCGGCCGCGTGCAGGTCGTCCAGATCCCAGCCCCGGTCCTCGGGAAACCCGGTGATCGCGTCACGCCTCTCGGCGAGCAGCTGCCACAGGTCTTCCGGAGATTCGACGCCGCCCGCGTAACGGCAGCTCATGGCGACAATGGCGATGGGCTCGCGGCGCTCCGCCTCGACCTGCTCCAGCCGGGTACGGGTCTGACCCAGCTCGGTGGTGACCAACTTGAGGTAATTCAGAAGCTTCTGTTCATTCGTCATCGGGGAGAACACCCTCGCGTGGTAGTCAACTGAGTCCCAGGTCCTTGTTGATGAACTCGAACATCTCTCCCGCCGTGGCGGCTTCGAAGTCAGGAGCGTCATCGGATGAGCCGGTCACCTGCCGGTCGGACCAGTCCGCCAGCAGAGCCCGCAGTCGGGCCGTGACCGTCGCGGCCAGCTCCACCTGTGGATCGAGTTCGGACAGTCGGTCAGCGATCTCGTCGAGCTGGCGCAGCACCGGGGCTGCGGTGGACGAGGTGCTCTCTCCTATCAGCCGGTCCAGCAGATGCTGGGCCAGCGCCGACGGAGTGGGGTGGTCGAACATCAAGGTGGCCGGGAGGCTCAGTCCCGTAACGGTGCCCAGACTGTTGCGCAGGTCGACGGCGCCGAGTGAGTTGAGACCGAGTTCGAGGAATCCGCGCTCCGCCTCCACCTGGTCGTCCGATGCGTGGCCGAGCACGGCTGCGGCATGGTTTCGGACCAGCGCCAGAACGGCCCGTTCTCGCTCCAGTCCGGAAAGACCCGCGAGCCGCTCGCTGAAGTCCTCCGCGCGCTCGCCTGTTCCTGCCGGGACCGAGGCCAACGGCCGCAACAACCGCGGCAAGAGGTCGGCGGGAGTCTGCAGGAGCCCGGGCGCGAACTTCACCGGAAGCAGCACCGCATCGGAACAGGCCAGGGCCGTATCGAACAGCGACAGACCTTCCGTAGTGGTCAGGCCAAGCACCCCGGACCTGGCTATCCGCGAGCGTTCCGTCTGGCTGAGCCGCCCGGTCATCCCGGTCTCCTCAGCCCACAGCCCCCAGGCCAGTGACACCGCGGGCTTGCCCTCCGCGTGGCGCCGCTGGGCCAGCGCGTCCAGGCAGGCGTTCGCCGCAGCATAGTTGCCCTGGCCGGCACCACCGAGAATGGCGGCGGCGGAGGAGAACAGCACGAAGGCGGAGAGGTCGGTGTCGCGGGTCAACTCGTCCAGGTGCAGGGCCGCGTCCGCCTTGGGAGCGAGCACACGTCGCATCCGGTTAGGTGTCAGGGCTTCGACCACGCCGTCGTCCACGACGCCCGCACAGTGGATGACCCCGGTGAGAGGGTGCTGAGACGGGACGGCCGCGAGCAGCCGACGTAGCGTCTCCCGGTCGGAGACATCACCCGCGACAACGGTCACAGCAGCGCCCGCTTCGGCAAGCTCGGCACGGAGTTCGCCGACGCCGTCGGCCGTGTCACCGCGGCGGCTGACCAGCAACAGGTGCCTGACCTCGTGCCGGGCGACCAGATGTCGTGCCACCAGAGCTCCCAGTCCGCTGGTGCCCCCGGTGACCAGGACCGTACCTCGGGGGTCGAAGGAGCGGGGAGCGCCCGTGCCGCCCTCGGCCCGCACCACCCGGGGGGCGAACAAGTGGCCCTTGCGCACCGCCAGCCGTGATTCGCCACTGGCCGCAGCCGCGGCCAGTACGTCGGGGTCAGGATCGGTCCCGTCGCCGTCGAGCAGCACGAATCGGTCCGGGTGCTCGGCCTGCGCCGCGCACAACAGGCCCCACGCCGCCGCCCCGAACACATCGACGAGGTCCGTCGCGTGTACGCCTACGGCACCGCGAGTGAGCAGGATCGGCATGGGACCGTCCTGCGGTTCAGCTGCGAGCAACCCTTGGACCAGTTCAAGGGCCGCACCGGCGGCATGAGTCGGTTCGTCCTGTTCACCGTGTGAAACGGTATGTACCGTTGGCACGTCACCACTGCCGCCCGGCACCCGCACCTCCTCCCAGTCCAGGCGGAACAATGTGTCGGCGGCGGGCGCGGGCGTGGCGGGTGCGGCCAGCCAGAATCGCTGTCCCTGGAAGGGGTACGTCGGAAGCTCGACGGTCCGCGCATCGCTGCCGGCGAAGACAGCCGCCCAGTCGACCGGCACACCGTGCACGTGCAGCCGGGCCAACGCCTCGATCAGGCCCGGGCCTTCCGGACGGTCGAACCGCACCGACGCCACCGCGGCTATCGGGTCGTCCGAACGGCAGTTCTCCGCGACAGTCCCGGCAAGCCGGCCATCAGGGCCCAGTTCGAGCACGGTGCCGACACCGGCCGCTTCCAGCGCGTGGATTCCGTCACCGAACCGCACGGTCTCCCGTACGTGGCGGACCCAGTACTCCGGCGTGCACAGTTCGTTCGGATCGGCCAGTCGACCGGTGAGGTTGGAGACGATCGGGATCTCGGGCGGGTGGAACGACACCGACCGGGCGACCGCACCGAACTCTTCCAGCATCGGCTCCATCAGGGGCGAGTGGAAGGCGTGGCTCACCGGAAGCCGTGTGGTCCTCGGGAACCGGTCAGCAACTGCCAGAACCGCGTCCTCCCGTCCGGAGATCACCACCGCGTCCGGTCCGTTCACCGCCGCCAGGCTGACGTGGTCGCCCAGCAGGGGAAGCACCTCAGCCTCAGGTGCACGGATCACCACCATGGCTCCTCCGGCGGGCAGGGCCTGCATAAGCGCACCTCGGGCGGTAACCAGGGCGCAGGCATCCGGCAGAGAGAGCACACCGGCGGCGTGCGCCGCGCTCAGCTCCCCGATCGAGTGACCGATCAGGACGTCGGGGGTGACTCCCCAAGATTCGAACAACTGGTACAGGGCCACTTCGAAGGCGAACAGAGCCGCCTGGGTGTAAGCGGTCCGGTCCAGCAACGCCGCCTCCGGGGTGCCTTCGGGCGCGCACAGCACGGCCTTCAGCGGATGGCCGAGACGCGGGTCCAGGTGGGCCGCCACCTCGTCCAGAGCCCGGGAGAAGGCGGGGTACGCGGAGCACAGTTCGGCTCCCATGCCAGCCCGCTGCGAGCCTTGCCCGGCGAACAGGAAGGCGAGCGAACCGCTGCCCGTTCGGCCCTCTACCGCCCCGGCACGCGCTTCGCCCCGGGCGACTGCCTCCAGGCCGGTCAATAGCTGATCCCGGTCAGAAGCCACCACCGCGGCCCGGCGTTCCCAGGCCGATCGCGACGCGATCATCGAATAAGCGAGGTCGACGGGGTTGAGTTCCGGGTCGGCCAGGACAAGATCACGCACGCGCTCGGCCTGGTCGCGGAGCGCGGGCTCGCAACGGCCCGACAGCACGACCGGAACCGCGGGGAGCGATACGGAGGCATCCGGCTCGGACTCCGCCTCTTCCGGGGCTTCCTCCAGGATCACATGCGCGTTGGTGCCACTGATCCCGAACGAGGACACACCTGCCCGGCGCGGTCGGTCGATGCGCGGCCACGGGCGGCTCTCGGTCAACAGCTGGACGGCTCCCTCAGCCCAGTCCACGTGTGGTGTGGGCGCGTCGACGTGCAGCGTCTTCGGCAGCACACCATGGCGCATGGCCATCACCATCTTGATGACACCGGCCACGCCGGAAGCAGCCTGGGTATGGCCGATGTTGGACTTCACCGATCCCAGCCACAAGGGCGTCCGGCGGCCCTGACCGTAGGTGTCGATCAGTGCCTGCGCCTCGATCGGGTCGCCGAGCATGGTGCCGGTGCCATGTGCCTCGACAGCGTCCACATCGTTCGGGGCCAGCCCTGCGGAGGCCAGAGCCTGACGGACGACACGCTGCTGAGCCGGTCCGTTCGGCGCCGTCAAGCCGTTGCTGGCGCCATCGGAGTTGACCGCGCTGCCGCGGATCAGGGCCAGAATCCGCCGCCCACGGCGCTGGGCTTCGGACAGCCGCTCCAGCAGCAGCACCCCCACGCCCTCGCCCCAACCGGTTCCGTCGGCGGCGGCCGCGAATGCCTTGCACCGACCGTCGTCGGCCATGCCGCCCTGCCGGGAGAACTCGCCAAAGGTGCCCGGCGTCGACATCACGGCCACCCCACCGGCCAGGGCCAGCGAGCATTCACCGTTCCGTATCGCCTGTACCGCCAGATGAATGGCGACCAACGAGGACGAACATGCGGTGTCAATCGTCACCGTGGGTCCCTCAAGACCGAGGACGTACGCGATCCGGCCGGACAGCACGCTGCCCGATGCTCCCGTTATCTGATAGCCCTCGGCCTCCTCGCTGGCGGCCAGAACAGAGACGTATTCGTGCGGAGTGCCGCCGATATACACGCCGGTGCGGGTCTCCCTCAAGGAGCGGGGATCGACTCCGGCACGCTCGATCGTCTCCCACGCCGTCTCCAGCAGCAGCCGCTGCTGGGGATCCATGGCCAGGGCTTCCCGTGGGGATATACCGAAGAAGGCCGGATCGAAGTCGGCGGCATCGCCCAGGAAGCCCCCGACGTACCCGTTCGGTTCAGGCACGTTCCAGCCGCGGTCACGGGGCAATGCGGACAGGGTGTCCACCCCCTCCCGTACCTGTGCCCACAGGGCCTCGGGGCCGCGCCCGCCTCCCGGAAAGCGGCAGGAGATACCCACGATCGCGACCGGTTCGGTCGCACCGGCAGCCAGCCGTTCGTTCTCCTGCCTCAGTTGCTCGTTCTTCAGCAGTGATGCCCGCAAAGCCTCGGTCACCGTGTCTGTGGAAGTGCGCAAGGTCATCGTTCTAGCCCCGCCCGAGATCGGTGGCGGCGGTGTCGCCGCCGTCGCCCAGTGCCAGCTGAATCAGGGCGTCAGCATCCATCGTCTTGATCTCGTCGCTACGATCAGCCACCGGTTGCAGCCCGGCTGCTGGCGCAGACGGCTCCGGCCGAGCGCCCGGGAACAGCCTCTCGTGCACCAACCGGACCAGGGCGTCCAACCGCGGATAGTCGAACACCACGGTGACCGGCAGCCGAAGCCCGGTCACCGCGCTCAGCCGGTTGCGCAGTTCGACGGCGGTCAGAGAGTCGAAGCCGAGCTCACGGAAGGGCTTCTCCGGATCGACGGCGCTTGAGTCGGGGTAGCCAAGCACCGCCGCCACCTGCCCCTTTACCAGGCCGTGCAGCTCCTGGCGGCGCTCCGCCTCGGTCAGGCCCTGAAGCCGTTGGCTAAGCCCTACGGCCTGCTCTCCGCTTCCCACCACGCGGCGAGCAGGCGCACGGACGAGGCCGCGCAACAGCGCGGGAACTGTGCCGGAAGCGGCCTTGGCGCGCAGGGCCGCGAGATCCAGCTGGACAGGCAGCACCACCGCCTGGTCCGTGTCCAGCCCGGCGTCGAGGCGAGCCAGCCCTTCAGCGGCCGACATAGGCATGACGCCTCGTCCACTGGCCCGGGTCAGGTGTGCTTCACCGACCCGACCCGCCATTCCGGTGCGCTCCTCCCACAAACCCCACACCAGTGAGGTGGCGGGGAGGCCGGCGGCCCTCCGATAGTGCGCGAAGGCATCGAGAAACGCGTTCGCCGCCGCGTAGTTGCCCTGCCCGCCACCGCCGAAGGTGCCCGCCACCGAGGAGAACAACACGAACGCCGTCATCTCAAGACCGGCGGTCAGGTCGTGCAGGTTCAGCACGGCGTCGATCTTCGGCCGGTACACGCGGTCGACTCGTTCGGAGGTGAGGGAGGAGACCAGCCCGTCGTCGAAGACACCCGCACAGTGCACCACGGCTGTCAGCGGACGATCGTCCGGCAGCTCGTGGAGCAATCGGCCCAGCGCGTCACGGTCCGCCACATCGCAGGCGACGATGGTCACCTCCGCCCCCGCCTCGGCAAGCTCGTCGCGCAGCTCGGTCGCACCGGACGCGTTCGGCCCCTGTCGGCTGACGAGGAGAAGCCGACTGACGCCATGGTGGAGGACGAGGTGGCGGGCCACGAGCGCGCCGAGTCCTCCGGTGCCACCGGTCACCAGCACGTTGCCGGCGGGGTCTGCCCAAGCGTGGGGCTCCTTCGGCGCCGTGGGCTGCAACCTGGCCAGCCGCGGTACCCGCATGACACCGGCACGCAAGGCCAGTTGCGGCTCCCCCGTCACAAGCGCCGCCGGTAGGGCCCGCCAGGAGTCCACGTGCTCATCCACGTCCAGCAGCACGAACCGGCCCGGATTCTCGGCTTGCGCGGACCGGAGCAAGCCCCACAGAGGTGCTGCGTTCAGGTCGATGACCGGGTCCATGCCACCGGTGACCACAGCGCCTGTCGTTGTGACGACGAGCTGAGACTCTGCGAACCGCTCATCGGTGAGCCAGGTCCGGATGAGACTCAAAAGGCGTTCAGTGGTCTCCCTGACCTCTCGGGCCCCGAGCACCCGATCTACGTCCTGGGTGACCAACACCTTTTCGGGCAGGCGCGCCCCACTGCTCTCCATCGCTTCGGCCAACGCGGCCGGACTCGAGTAGCTGGGGAGCCCGGCATCCGGCGGGACCGGACCTATCACCGCGATCTTCTGAGGTGGCTCCGTCGGCATCTGCGGCAAGGCAACAGTCGTCCAGTCGACGTGGTATGTGGCGTCCTGGTGCGCAACCGGCCGGAGTTCCTCGGACGATGTGGCCCGTAGTACGAGTGACTCCACCGCGGCGACCGGTGCTCCGGTGTGATCGGCCAGCTGAACCGAGATTGAGTCCTCTCCGGCCAGGGCCAGGCGAACGCGCAGGGTCGATGCGCCGGTGGCGAAAAGGGAGACCCCCGTCCAGGCAAAAGGCCGTCGGCCAGCGGCGGTTCCGGGGAAGAACTGGCCGACGCCGACCGCGTGCAGCGCCGAATCGAGCAGAGCCGGATGAATCCCGAAGCCCGGCTCCTGGTCGGCAAGGTGCACCTCGGCATACACCTCGTCCCCGCGGCGCCATACCTGCCGCAGCCCTTGGAAGGCCGGACCGAACTCCACTCCGGCCTCGGTCATCCGCGTATAGAGACCGTCGAGGGACACGGGATCCGCTCCGGCAGGGGGCCAGACCACGAGCTCACCAGGGGCCGGCGGCTCTTCCTGGCTCAGCATGCCGTCAGCGTGCTGCGTCCAGGACGAGCCGACGGAGTCGGCGGCCTTGGAGTAGATGGTCAGGCTGCGCCGACCGGATCCGTCCGGACCGCTTACGTTGACCTGGAGGTCGACGGCGCCGGTTTCCGGCAGCGCGAGTGGGGCCTGCAGGGCAAGCTCCTCGATCTGGAAGCAGGCGACTTGATCTGCGGCGTACAGAGCCAACTCGGCGAATGCGCTGCCGGGCAGGAGTGTCGTACCCATCACGGTGTGGTCGGCCAGCCAGGGCTGGGACTTCAGGGAGAGCCTGCCTGTCAGCACCAGTCCGTCCGAGTCGGCCAGTTCTACGCCGGCAGTCAGGAACGGGTGATCGGGGGAGTTCAGCCCGGCGCCGGCGACATCCGTCGCGACCATCGGCGCTGAGTCGAGCCAATAGCGCTGGCGTTGGAATGGATAGGTAGGCAGATCAACACGCGGACCCGCCGGCACCAACGACGACCAATCCACCTCCACCCCATGAACCCACGCCTCGGCCACACTGGCCACAACCCGATCCCAACCCCCCTCACCACGACGCAACGTACCCAACGCCACCGCATCAACCCCCGCCTCATCAAAACCCTCGACAAGACCAGGAACCAACACAGGATGCGGACTCACCTCCACAAACACACCGAACCGCTGCTCCAGCACAGCATCAACCGCCGACCGGAAACACACCCGCTCCCGCAAATTCCGATACCAATAATCACCCCCAAGCTCCGCACCACCCACCAAACCACCCGTCACCGTGGAATAAAACGGCACCACCGAATCCCGCGCCTCCACCCCCTCCAACAAACCCAACAACTCCGACTCAAGCGCCTCCACCTGCGAAGAATGCGACGCATAATCCACAGACACCCGCCGCACCCGAACCCGCTCGGCCTCACACACACCGAGCAACTCCTCCAACGCAGCAACATCCCCCGACACCACCACCGACCCAGGACCATTCACCGCCGCAACCGACAACCGCCCAGGCCAACGACCAACCAACCCCTCCACCTCAACCAACCCAGCACCAACCGAAACCATCCCCCCCGAACCCGCCAACCGCCTCCCGATCAACCCACTACGCAACGCCACCACACGCGCCGCATCCTCCAAAGACAACACACCCGCCACACACGCAGCCGCGATCTCCCCCTGCGAATGCCCCACCACCGCACCAGGCACCACACCACACGACCGCCACACCTCAGCCAACGACACCATCACCGCCCACAACGCCGGCTGCACCACATCCACCCG
>NZ_JAAGMH010000004.1:0-323 GCF_010548505.1 Streptomyces sp. SID14515
GGTGGCGCCGGGCACGGTCTGGGCGGCGGCGGGCGGCGCGCTCGCCCTGTGCGTACCGCTCTCGCTGACCTGCGGGGTCCTCGCGGGTACGGTGCACCTCACCGCGGTCGCGGCCGCCTGGCTCTACAACCTGCGGCTCAAGGCGACCGTCCTGTCCTGGCTGCCGTACGTGGCCGGATTCGGCGCTCTGCCCGCCGCGGTCGCCCTCTCCCAGCCCGGCGGCCCGTGGCCCCGGTGGTGGACGGTGACGGCAGGGGCCCTGCTCGGGTTCGCGGCGCATCTGGCCGACACGCTCCCGGACATCGCGGCGGACCGGGCGGCCG
>NZ_JAAGMH010000010.1:0-5395 GCF_010548505.1 Streptomyces sp. SID14515
TCGCCGGTCGTCCCGGTGGCGGCGGTGGCGGCGGCTTCGCCGGTCGTCCGGCCGGTCCCGGTGGCGGCGGCGGTGCCGGTCGTCCCGGTGGCGGCGGCGGCTTCGGCGGTCGTCCCGGCTTCGGTGGCCGTCCCGGCGGCCCCGGTGGCCGCGGTGGCACACAGGGTGCGTTCGGCCGTCCCGGCGGTCCGGCGCGTCGTGGTCGTAAGTCGAAGCGGCAGAGGCGCCAGGAGTACGAGGCCATGCAGGCCCCGTCGGTCGGCGGCGTCATGCTGCCTCGCGGCAACGGACAGGCCGTCCGGCTGTCGCGCGGCGCCTCGCTCACCGACTTCGCGGAGAAGATCAACGCCAACCCGGCGTCGCTCGTCGCCGTGATGATGAACCTCGGCGAGATGGTCACCGCCACGCAGTCCGTTTCCGACGAGACGCTCCGGCTTCTCGCCGAGGAGATGAACTACGTCCTGGAGATCGTCAGCCCCGAGGAGGAGGACCGCGAGCTGCTCGAGTCCTTCGACATCGAGTTCGGCGAGGACGAGGGCGGCGAAGAGGCTCTGGTCTCGCGTCCGCCGGTCGTGACCGTCATGGGTCACGTCGACCACGGTAAGACCCGACTGCTGGACGCGATCCGCAAGACGAACGTCGTCGCGGGCGAGGCCGGCGGCATCACGCAGCACATCGGTGCCTACCAGGTCTCCTCCGAGGTCAACGGCGAGGACCGCAAGATCACCTTCATCGACACCCCGGGTCACGAGGCGTTCACCGCCATGCGTGCCCGTGGTGCGAAGTCGACCGACATCGCGATCCTCGTGGTGGCGGCCAACGACGGTGTGATGCCCCAGACGATCGAGGCGCTGAACCACGCCAAGGCGGCCGAGGTGCCGATCGTGGTCGCGGTCAACAAGATCGACGTCGAGGGCGCCGACCCGACCAAGGTGCGCGGTCAGCTCACCGAGTTCGGTCTGGTGGCCGAGGAGTACGGCGGCGACACGATGTTCGTCGACATCTCCGCCAAGCAGGGCCTCAACATCGAGGCTCTTCTGGAGGCCGTCGTCCTCACCGCCGACGCCTCGCTCGACCTGCGGGCCAACCCGGAGCAGGACGCGCAGGGTATTGCGATCGAGTCCCACCTCGACCGCGGTCGCGGTGCCGTCTCGACCGTCCTGGTCCAGCGCGGAACGCTGCGCATCGGTGACACGGTGGTCGTGGGCGACGCGTACGGCCGTGTCCGGGCGATGCTCGACGACAGCGGTCAGAACGTCCAGGAAGCGGGTCCCTCGACCCCCGTCCTGGTGCTCGGTCTCACCAACGTCCCGGGCGCCGGCGACAACCTCCTGGTCGTCGACGAGGACCGTACGGCCCGTCAGATCGCCGAGAAGCGTGCCGCCCGTGAGCGCAACGCCAACTTCGCCCGCAAGGGCGTCCGGTTCTCCCTGGAGAACCTGGACGAGGCGCTCAAGGCCGGTCTGGTCCAGGAGCTCAACCTCATCATCAAGGGCGACGCGTCCGGTTCGGTGGAGGCTCTCGAGTCCTCGCTGCTCCAGCTCGACGTCGGTGAAGAGGTCGACATCCGGATCCTGCACCGTGGTGTGGGTGCGGTCACCGAGTCGGACATCAACCTGGCGACGGGTTCCGACGCCATCGTGATCGGCTTCAACGTGCGCGCCGCAGGGCGTGCCGAGCAGATGGCCGAGCGCGAAGGCGTGGACGTCCGGTACTACTCGGTCATCTACCAGGCGATCGAAGAGATCGAAGCGGCCCTCAAGGGCCTGCTCAAGCCGGAGTACGAAGAGGTCGAGCTCGGCACGGCGGAGATCCGCGAGATCTTCCGCTCGTCCAAGCTGGGCAACATCGCCGGTGTGCTGGTCCGCTCCGGCGAGGTCAAGCGCAACACCAAGGCGCGCCTGCTGCGCGATGGCAAGGTCATCGCGGAGAGCCTCAACATCTCCGGTCTGCGCCGCTTCAAGGACGACGTCACCGAGATCCGCGAAGGCTTCGAGGGTGGTATCAACCTCGGAAACTTCAACGACATCAAGATCGACGACGTCATCGCGACGTACGAGATGCGCGAGAAGCCGCGAGGCTGATCCGCAAGGATTGGGCCGGGTCCCGGGGGTTCGCCCCCGGAACCCGGCCACCACGGTCGGAGCCGGTCGACGGGGCGTATTTCCGTCGATCGGCTCCGGCCGTTCCGGTACGGTTCTGGTGTCCCCGGCAAGCTCTGGCGGGGCGCGAACCCGAACCGGCGGGACATCCGGACACGCATGTATGTGGGGACCCTGTCCTTCGATCTGCTCCTCGGCGACGTACGGTCGTTGAAGGAGAAGCGTTCCGTCGTCCGCCCGATCGTGGCCGAGCTCCAGCGCAAGTACGCGGTGAGCGCGGCCGAGACCGGCGGACAGAATCTCCACCGCAGGGCCGAGATCGGCCTTGCCGTGGTCTCCGGTGACACCGGACACCTCACGGACGTGCTGGACCGCTGCGAGCGGCTGGTCGCGGGGCGTCCCGAGGTGGAGCTGCTGTCGGTGAGACGGCGGCTGCACAGTGACGAAGACTGACAGTCGAGCGAAATCAGAAGGAAGAGTGACGGACCGGTGACCGACAACGCGCGGGCCCGCAAGCTGGCCGATCGCATCCAGGTCGTGGTCGCGGAGACCCTGGACCGGCGAATCAAGGATCCGCGGCTGGGCTTCGTGACGATCACGGACGCCCGGGTCACCGGCGACCTGCGGGAGGCCACGGTCTTCTACACGGTCTACGGCGACGACGAGGAGCGCGCGGCCTCCGCCGCCGCGCTGGAGAGCGCCAAGGGCGTCCTCCGTACCGAGGTCGGACGGCAGACCGGGGTCCGGTTCACGCCGAGCCTGGCCTTCGTCCCGGACGCCCTCCCGGACAACGCCCGCACCATCGAGGACCTCCTCGACAAGGCGCGGGCCAAGGACGCGGAGGTGCGCCAGGTGTCCACGGGCGCGAGCTACGCCGGCGACGCCGACCCGTACCGCAAGCCCGAGGACGAGGACGACGAGCCCGGGACCGACGGATCCTCCGAGAAGAACGAGGGCCCGGCCTCCGCATGACCGAGCAGACCACCACGCCGGACGGCCTTGTCATCGTCGACAAGCCGTCCGGCTTCACTTCGCACGACGTCGTGGCCAAGATGCGCGGCATCGCCCGCACCCGCCGCGTCGGCCACGCCGGCACCCTGGACCCGATGGCGACCGGAGTCCTCGTGCTCGGCGTCCAGCGGGCCACCAAGCTGCTCGGCCACCTCGCCCTGACCGAGAAGGAGTACCTCGGCACGATCCGGCTCGGCCAGGACACCGTCACCGACGACGCAGAGGGCGAGATCACCTCGTCCACCGACGCCTCCGGAGTCACCCGCGAGTCCATCGACGCCGGGGTGGCCGCGCTGACCGGCGCGATCATGCAGGTCCCGTCGAAGGTCAGCGCCATCAAGATCGACGGCAAGCGGTCCTACGCGCGGGTGCGGGGCGGCGAGGAGTTCGAGATCCCGGCCCGCCCGGTGACCGTCTCCTCCTTCCGCGTCTACGACGTCCGCGAGGCCGTCGCCGAGGACGGCACGCCCGTCGTGGACCTGGTGGTCTCCGTGGTCTGCTCCTCGGGGACGTACATCCGGGCGCTGGCCCGCGACCTCGGCGCCGGGCTCGGCGTCGGCGGCCACCTGACCGCGCTGCGCCGCACCCGGGTCGGCCCGTACGGACTGGACGCGGCCCGGACGCTCGACCAGCACCAGGAGGCGCTGACCGTGATGCCGGTCGCCGAGGCGGCCGCCTCCGCCTTCCCCCGCTGGGACGTGGACGAGAAGCGCGCCAAGCTGCTCCTCAACGGCGTACGGCTGGACATGCCCGCCCACCCGCAGGGGCCGGTCGCGGTCTTCGGGCCCGACGGCGCGTTCCTCGTGCTCGTCGAGGAGGAGAAGGGCAAGGCCAAGAGCCTCGCCGTCTTCGCCTGATCCGCACCCCGCACCTCCGCACCCCGGGTCGTGCGCCCCGCACCCTGGGCCGCGTGGCAGGTCATGCGTGGAGCGGGCACCCACCCCCCACCCGGTGCCCGCTCCACGTTCCCCTCCCCGGCACCATTCCTGCTCCCCGGGGGACACGCTTATTCACCCCAACGGACGGGCGCTCGGAGTGAATACCGGGGGCGTGGGGGGCGCTTTCCCCGTCCGTGCGCCCCGCGAGATCACCGGCGGCCTAACGTCGGACCATGGGCAGTGGGGACCGGTCGAAGCTGGTAAGAATCTGCGATCAGGCCGGCCGGCCGCGAGGGACGGGTTTCGTCGCGGACGACCGCGGCACGGTCGTCACCGCCCATCAGGCCGTCACCGCCCCGGGCCCGCTCCTCCTCCACGGCACCGACGGCCGCACCTGCTCCGTCGGCCCCGACGACATCACCGCGCTGCCCGCCCTGGGCCTCGCCCTCCTGCGCACCGGCGGTCCCGACGCCCTCGACGCGGAACCCCTGCCCATCGCCGGACGCGACCGCGCCGAACCCGGCGGCTATGTGGATATCGCCGCCCACGGACGGCGCGAGGCCCGGGTGCTCGGCACCACCCCCGCCACCTGCACCGCGCCGGACGGCACCGCCCACCCGGTCCCCGCCGCCCTGGAACTGGCCCTCGGCACCGACGGGCGCGACGCCCTGCGCTCCGGGGGCGCGGCCATCGGCGGGCCCGTCACCGACCCGGCCACCGGCGCGGTCCTCGGCATCCTCTGCACCGCCCTCACCGCCCCGCACGAGGCGGCCGGCCTCGCCCTGCCGATCGTCCGGGGCGCGGACGACGCACTCGACGCCCTGCTGCGCCGCAACGCCACCGCCGCCCCCGCCTACGGCCCCGACCTCAACCTCGCCGGGGCCCTCCAGCTCACCGCCACCTCCGTCGGCTCGGCGGACGGCCCGGGAGCCCGCACCGCGCCGGTCGAGCGCGCCGACGTCCACGCCGAGCTCACCGCCTTCGCCGCCGGTACGGGCCAGGTCCTCGGCCTCGTCGGGGCCCCCGGCACCGGCCGCACCACCGAGCTGGCCGCCCTAGCCGCCCGCCGCGCCGACGGCCGCGCGCCCGCCCCCACCCTCTGGCTGCGCGGTGCGGACCTGCTGGCCGACGACACCTCCGTGGCGGACGCCGCGAGCCGTACGCTCATCCGCTCCGCCCGGATCGTCTCCGCCGCGGGCGCCCGGGGCGACATGAGCACCGCCACTCCGGAGCGCGTCGCCCGGCTGGCCGCCGAGGCCGGGCACCCGCTCCTGGTGGTCCTCGACGGCCCCGAGGAGATGCCGCCGCTGCTGGCCCACCGGCTCGCCGACTGGACGGCCGGCACCGCGCGCTGGCTGCGCGAGCACGGCGTCCGGCTCGTCGTCGCCTGCCGCCCCGAGCACT
>NZ_JAAGMH010000025.1:0-6141 GCF_010548505.1 Streptomyces sp. SID14515
GGGCCAACCTGGCCTGCGCGACCCTCGCGGCCGGGCTCGCCGCCGTCGCCGGACTGCGCCGGAGCGCGGTGGCCGCACCCGGCGCCGTGCGGGCGCTGCGGGGCGGCCCGGCGGCGGCCTCCTCGGAAGGGCGGCTGGCGTTGCTCGTGCTCGCGGCGCTGGCGGCGCTGCTCGCCGCTGACCTCTCCGGGATGAGCAAGGCGGAGACCGAGCGCATCTGGCAGCCGTTCCTGCTGTGGCTGCTGCCCGCGGCGGCGCTGCTTCCCCGCCGGAGGGTGCGGTACTGGCTGGTCGCGTCGGCCGTTCCGGCGCTGCTGATCAACCACCTGCTGTGGACGGGCTGGTGAGCGGCGGCCACGCGGTATGGCGCGGCTGGTCTCGGCCTCCGTCAGCTCAGGCGCTGTTCGGCGAGGTCGAGCCAGTGCTCCACGTCCGACGGGGCGAAGTGCCTGATGGCCCAGTCGACCATACGGAGACTCATATGCGCCCAGGCGGGCCGCAGGACGTCCTCGGGGAGCGCGTCGAGTACGGCGTCGAGATGCCGCGTCGCCTCCGGGTCCGCTCCCCCGCCGTGGATGCCGAAGCGCAGGGTGACCAGGTCGAACCGGTGGTCGCCACGGGCGGCTCCGTCCCAGTCGACGACGCCGGTGATCGAGCCGCCGGTCGCCAGCAGGTTTCCGGGGTGGAAGTCCATGTGCACGGCGTCGTCGCCGGACAGCCGGTCGGGGTGGTCCGCGCCGATCTCCGCGACCCGGTGTTCCAGCGCGGCACTGCGGCGGTTGTGCCGGCGCAGCGGATCGTGCAGGCAGTAGCCGGGGCCGTCCTGGCGCAGGAACAGCTCCGCGGCGGGAACCTCCGGGTGGTCGGCGAGCCGGCCGGCCTGCAACCGGTTGAGTTCGAGGGCCCGGACCAGGGTGGGGTGGTCGAGGTGGTCGATCTTCGTGCCGGGCAGGAGCTCCTGGACCATGACGACCGCGTGGCCGACCTGGGCCACCAGCTCGGTGGCCGGGGCCGGACAGCCCGCGCTTCGTAGCACGCGGCTGACGGTGAGCGGCCCTGCCTCCATGTCCGCCACGCGGCTGTGCGGGCGCCACTTGAGCACGGAACGGCGATGGTCCGGCCCGCGCACGTAGGCGGTGCCGACCTGCCCGCCCGGGCAGGGGCCCTCCAGGGTCAGCAGGACACCGGTCCGGGCATGAAGGGCGTCGAGCGTCTTCGCGGCATCGAGGCGCTCGACGCGCGCCCAGCGCGGTGAGGGAGAAGTCATGGGTCCCATGATGGCCACGCGGCCGGGAGAGCGCTCCGGCCCGTGCTCTAGCGGTGCCCGACGTGGCGCCGGGGAACGGGGGCGGCCACGGGGATCGTCTCCACCCGGTCGACGGCGACGTTGACCGTGCCGTCGCTGCGCTCGATGCGGCCGGTGAGGAGGACGGCGGGGGCGTCGATGAGGGTCCGGTAGCAACGGTCCCAGATGTGCGGGGCGAAGACGAGGTTGATCATGCCGGTCTCGTCCTCGATCGCGCCGAAGGCCACGCCGTGGGCGGTCGGGGGGCGTTGGAGGTACTTCGGCAGCCCGCCGATCCGCACCTGGGCCCGGTCGGGGAGCGTGCGGGCGGTGGCCGTGGGGAGCGTGCCGAGGCGGTCCAGGTGGGGGCGGATGTGCTGGACGAGGTGGGCGGTGGCGCTGGCGCCGGTGGCGATGATGTCGGCGGTGGTCTCCTCGGCGGTGGTCATGGAGGTGAGTTCGGGCGCGGTCACGGGGGTGGCGAGTCCGGGGAGCGGGGGCTGGCGGGTGCGGCCGGGTGCGGTGCCCACGCTCCACAGGGCGGTACGCCGGTGCCCGCCCAGACCGTCGAGCGCGCCCGCGGTGGCCAACTGCTCCAGGACCCGGGGCGGTAGCCGGGTACGGGCGGCGAAGTCGTCCAGGTCGGCGAACGGCCGCTCCGTACGGAGGGCGATGATCTCCTCGGCGGCCTGTTCGCCGAGGCCGGTGACGCTGGTCAGACCGCGGCGGATCGCCGGGGGCCGTGCCCCGGACGCCGGGCCTGGCGTCGAACCGGGAGCCAGGCCGGGCATCGGGCCGGGTTCGAGGGTGGCATGGACGCGGGAGGTCCGGACGGCGGGTCCGCGGACGGTGATGCCGTGGCGTTCCGCGTCGCCGATGAGGGTCTGGGTGTCGTAGAAGCCCATCGGCTGGTTCGCCATGATCGCCGCGATGAGCGCGGCGGGGTGGTGGTGCTTGATCCAGGCGCTGGCGTAGATGAGCCCGGCCATCGACTGGGCGTGGGACTGCGGGAACCCGTAGTCGGAGAAGGCTTCGATCATCGAGACGATCTTCTCGGCGGCGGCCGGGGGGATGCCGCGCCCGGCCATGCCGGTCAGCAGGCGGCCACGCATCGCGGCGACCTTCTCCGGGGCGTGCTTGGCCGCCATCGCCTTCCTGAGCCGGTCGGCCTCGCCAGGGCTGAACCCCGCGCAGTCGATGGCGAGTTGCATGGCCTGTTCCTGCCAGAGGGCGACGCCGAGGGTCGGCTCCAGCGCGGCTTTCGCGAGCGGGTGGGGGTACGTCACCGCCTCCTCGCCGCGCCGTCGGCGGAGCAGCGGGTGTTTGCTGCCGGCCTGGATGGGGCCGGGGCGGATGATCGACGCGGCGACGGCCAGGTCCTCGAACTTCGTCGGCCGCAGTTGGGGAAGGGTGGAGATCTGGGCACGGGACTCGACCTGGAAGACGCCGATGGTGTCCCCCCGCGCGATCATCTCGTAGACGTCCGGATCGTCCTGGGGGATGGACGTGAGGTCGTAGCGGACGCCGTGGTGCTCGTGGATGAGGTCGCAGGCGGTGTGGAGGGCGGACAGCATGCCGAGACCCAGCAGGTCGATCTTGACGAGCCGGGCGGCGGCGACGTCGTCCTTGTCGCCCTGGAGGACGCTGCGGCCCTCGGCGGTCGCCCACTCCACGGGCATGATCTCGCCGATGGGCTGCCGGGTGAGGACCATGCCGCCCGAGTGCACTCCGAGGTGCCTCGGGAGGGTGTGGAGCTGGGCGGCGAGGTCGCGTACGTCGTCGGGGAGGGCGGTGTCGGGGCCGGGCGGGGCGTGGTGGATGTGCCGGGTCATCTCCCGGGTCCGCGCTTCCGGGTAGCCGAGGACGCGGGCCGCGTCGCGGACCGCGAGCCTCGGCTGATAGGTGATCATGTTGGCGACCTGGGCGGCGTGCCGGCGGCCGTAGCGGGTGTAGACGTACTGGATGACCTCCTCGCGGCGCCCGGACTCCAGGTCGAGGTCGATGTCCGGCGGGCCCGCCTTCTCCAGGGACAGGAATCGCTCGAAGAGCAGACCGTGCCGGAGCGGGTCGACGGCGGTGACGCCGAGGACGTAACAGGTCACGCTGCTGGCGGCGGAGCCTCGGCCCTGGCACCAGATCCCCTGTTCGGCGGCGTGCCGGACGATGTCGTGGACGATCAGGAAGTAGCCCGCGAGCCCGAGTCCGGCGACGAGTTCGAGTTCGTGGTCGAGCTGCCGCCAGGCCTCCCCGGCTCCCGGGTCGGCGCGGGGGCCGTAGCGGTCGGCGCAGGCGGCCTCGGCGCGGTCCCGCAGCCACGAGTCCTGTGTATACCCTGCGGGCACCGCGAACTCCGGCAGTTCGGGGCGCAGTTCGCCGAGGTCGATCACGCAGGCGCGGCCCAGGGCGACGGTGGTGTCCGCGACGCCGGGATACCGCGACAGGAATGCCGCCCGCTCGGCCCGGGGGCGCAGATGGGCGGTCGGGGCGGCCATCAGATGTCCGGCGGCCCGGTCCAGGGTCTCGCGGCGGCGCAGCGCGGTGAGCGCCTGTGCCACGCGGGCCTGGCGGGGGGCCGCGTAGTGCACGGCGCCGGTGGCCACCACCGGGACCCCGACCCGGCGGGCGGCCACCCACATCGCGTCGGCGGCGACCGAGTCCTCCGGGAGCCGGTGGTCGACCAGCTCGGCATGCGTACCGCTCGTGCCGAAGACGTCGGTCAGCCGGGCGAGCCGGTGGGCGACGGCGGTGACATCGCACCGGTCGGCGCCCGGCGGCGGGCAGCCGGGCAGGACGGCCCAGTGCCCCGCGGCGGCCGCCCGGGCCACCGCGTCCAGGTCGTAGACCGGGGAGTTCTTCGACCCGGCGAGCTGCGCGGCGGAGATCACCGCCGACAGCAGCCGGAACCCCTCCACGGTGCGGGCGAGCACCACCGGTGTTCCCAGTACGGGGTCGCCGAGGGTGAGTTCGGCGCCGTGGACGGTGTCGATCCCGTGCTCGCGGGCGGCGATGTGCAGGCGGCGCGCGGCGTGGAGACCGTCCATGTCCGTCACCGCCAGTACGCCGATGCCGAGCCGGGCGGCCTCGGCGACCAGGTCCTCCGGCCCGCTCGCCCCGCGGAGGAAGGAGAACGCGCTGTGCACGTGCAGTTCGGCCCAGCCGTCCTCCGGGCGGTCCGCGGTGGGGAGGCGGAGGAGGTCACCCATAGTGGGCCTCCACCCACCACCGGCCCCGGTCGACGAGCAGCAGCCACGCGTGCCCGTCGTCGGTGGTGACCTGCATCCGGGCGATCCGCCGACCGCTGTCCCGCGTCCACCACTGCTCCAGCACCGGCCAGGGCCCGGCCCACCCGTTCACCCCGGCCCGGCGGCGCCCGTCGACCGCGAGGAACGCGGGCTCGGCCGACAGCTCCAGCCGGCCGGCCACGCCGACCGGCGCGCCGTCGGTCCCGGTGAGCCGGGCCGGACGCCGTACCGGATAGACCGCGGCCGGGTGCGGGGCGGGCAGCCGTCCCGGCCAGGGACCGCTCTCGGCGCCCGCGCCGTCGTCGGGGACGTCGCCGACCGGGACGAGCCGGATCCGGTCACCCGGCCCCCGGCCGCCGACCTCGATGATCCGAGTGACCGCCCGGTGCCCGAGCACCGCCTGCACCCGGGCGGCGGCCTGTTCCACCTCCACCGGGGTGTCCCGCTCCCCGTCGAACGCGCCCTGCGAGCCGGTGTCCGGAGAGATCCCGTCGGGGCGCAGGGCCAGGCGGCGGATGCCCGGTTCCGCGCCGCCGGCGTCCAGCAGGCCTCTCTCGGACCAGGCGGCCAGTACACCGCGCACGCGCTCGGCCACCGCCCTGGAGGACAGCCGCCCCTCGTGCCGGAAGATCCGCGTCAGGGTCCGGCCGTCGGCCGTCCCGACCACGGCCTCCACCCGCGCGCACACCACTCCTGCCGCCGCCAGGCGTTCGTGCAGCTCGTCCGCGAGTGCGATCGCCACGAACACGACGGCGTCCGTCCGCTCCTCGGGGACCTCGAACAGCCGCTGCACCGTGTGGTCCTGGACGGCGGCCCGTACGGACACCGGCCGGGCCGACCCTCCACGGGCGACGCGGTGGGCGCCGATCCCCTCCGGGCCGAGCCGCTCCGCCACCCGGCCCGCCGGCAGCCGTGCGAAGTCCCCGACGGTACGGATGCCGAGCCGCTTCAGCAGTTCGGCCAGGCCGGTCACGCCCAGCACGCCCACCGGGTACGGGGCCAGGAACGCGGCGTTCCCGTCCGCCGGGACGACCACTCCGTCGCCCCGGCGGGCCGCGAGCGCCGCCACGAAGGTGCTGTCGGCGATCCCGACCCGGGCGGGCAGGCCCAGTGCGGTGACGGTGTCGGCCAGCCGTACGGACAGCTGCGGCTCGCCGCCCCAGTACCGCGCGGCTCCGCGTGCCGGGGCCGCGATCAGCCCGGGCCGGATCACCTCCAGCCGGGGCACCACCTCCGCCTCCACGCGGTGCATCACCTGTTCGAACATCCTCACCTCGGCGGCGAGGTCCCGCTCGACGACCCGCAGCCCGGGGCACCGGGCCTGCGCGGCCCGCAGCCGCATGCGCCGCCGGACCCCGGCCGCCCGCGCGGACGCGGAGCACGCCACCACCGCGCCCCGGTGCACCACGGCCACCGGCGCACCGTCCTGCGTACCGCAGGCCAGCACCGGGAAGTCGGGCACCCAGACCACGACCACCCGTACGGAATCGGACGCCCCGGTCATCCGACGACGCGGAGGTCCGCCCGCGCCCCGCCCCGCACGGCCTCCGCCGCCCCCTGCTCCGTCATGCCCACCATGCCCACCAGACCGTCCGGACCGGGCAGCCACAGCTC
>NZ_JAAGMH010000030.1:0-201 GCF_010548505.1 Streptomyces sp. SID14515
GGGTAGGTGTCGGGGCCCAGCGCGCGGGCCTGGTCCAGCACGTCGTCCGGATATGTGCCGTCGATCTCCCCGCAGGCCAGTGCGTCCGCCCACTCGTGCAGGCTGGGCCCCGGCTCCAGCGGGCCGGCGAGGTCGACACTGGCGTCGGTGAACACCGAGATCTGTCCGGCCACGGTGTTCATGAGCAGGTGCGGGGACTGG
>NZ_JAAGMH010000037.1:0-394 GCF_010548505.1 Streptomyces sp. SID14515
GCGTCGGGCGGGTGTGTCGTCGTTCGGGATCAGCGGAACCAACGCCCACGTCATCCTCGAACAGGGCACAGAGGAAACCGAGTCTGTCGCGGAGACATCACTCTCACTGTCGCCTACTCCGTGGCCGCTGTCGGCGAAGGACGCGACGGCGCTTCGTGAACAGGCGGCACGGTTGGCAGCGAGCCCTGCCGCCGCGTCGGCAGGTGTTGGGTGGTCACTGGCCGTGACTCGTGCCGCGCTTGAGCACCGTGCGGTGCTGCTGGGCGGCTCTGCTGAGGAGCTTGTCGCCACCGCCGCACAGTTCGGGGCCGGTTCGGGCGGTTCGGTTGTCGTACAGGGCCGGACGCTGACGGATTCCCGTCCGGTGTTTGTTTTTCCTGGTCAGGGTGCGCAG
>NZ_JAAGMH010000041.1:0-11273 GCF_010548505.1 Streptomyces sp. SID14515
CAACCGCGCCGCGTGACCCCGTGCGGCCGGCGGTCCTCCGCCGCCGGCCGCCCCGCACGCCCGGCGACCCTCCCGGCGCGTGCACCGAGCCGCCCGTCCGGGGCTCCCGTACGTCCCTCCCCGTGCACCCGACACGTCCCCCGTGCACTCGACCCCTGTTGAGGAACCATGCGCTGTGTCATCGCCCGCTTCCCCTTCGATCTGTTCAAGAACGAGGTCGAGGACTCGATGAAGGGCATCAAGCCCGAACCCGTCACGGGGGACGCGGTGGTCATCAGCCGCCGGGTCTACCCCGTCAAGCAGGTGGGTGAAGTGATCACCCGGCAGGACCGTCGGGACTTCAGCTCCGCCGAGGTCGTCCGGGCGCTGTCCAAGCTCGGGTTCACCTGCCGTACGGCCGAGTCGGCCGTGCCCGCGCCGGCCCCCGCCCGTACCCCGCTGGAGACGGCCTCCGCGCTGCTGGGCACTCCGGCCGAGGTACGCACGGAGGCTCCCGAAGCCGTGTCCGCACCCCGGGCCGACGGGGTCTGAGACCCGCTTCCGCGCCCCGCGACGCCGTTCTGCGGCCTCGCGGGGCGTGCCATGATCGGCGCCATGAACAGGAAGCTGACCGCGTTAGGCGTGGCAGTGGTGGCGTCCGCGCTGCCCGCCACCGCCACCGTCGCCCACGCCGACGAGACGCACACCGACGCCCACAACGGCCCGCAGGTGGCCCTGATCGCGACCGGTCAGATCGACGATCCGCTGGAGGACGTCCTGGAACACGTCGCGGTCCTCGGCCGGACCGTCGTCGTGGACCACTGAACCCTCCCCGCCGTTCCGCCCCTCAGGGCGTCGGTGCGGCCGGCGGCGGCTTCTGCCGGGCCCACTCCATGCGCGGCTCCAGCAGCGGCTTCAGCAGCCGCCGGACCGGTGGCGTGCATAGCAGGGTCACCATGACGGCGGCGCCCACGGTGACGGCGACCGTGCCCATCGTGGTGTTGAAGAACGGCCGGTCGTAGAAGCCCTCGTAGCGCAGGGCCCGGATGACGAAGCCGTGCAGGAGATACCCGTACAGCGTGCAGGTGCCCAGTGCGGTCATCCAGCTGCGGCCCCGGGGCACCCAGGCGAGGAAGCACGCGCCGAGGACGACGGCGGCCAGGAACAGCAGCAGCGTGGCCGCCGGACCGGTCCACTGGGCGGTGTCCAGCTCCTGGGCGCTGTTCTTGCGGAAGAACCACGACGTCGAGGTCCGGGGCACCAGCCAGTACGCCAGGAGCATCCCGGCGACGAATACGGGCACGGAGACGACGCGCACCCAGGTGCGGCGGACCATCGCGAAGTGGTGCGGGCCCAGTCGCAGCCCCAGGACGTAGAACGGCAGGAACTGCAGGATGCGCTGGACCGGGAGCGTGCCGTCGGCGGCGGGCGAGACCGTCGCCACGGCGGCGATGGCGAGGGACACCAGCACCGGGAAGCGCACGGTCTGCCACAGCGGGGTGGACAGCCGCCAGAGGAACAGGGCGGGCAGGAACCACAGCAGCCAGTACGGCTCCAGCAGCGACAGCGAGAAGTCCGGGTCGCGCAGGGCGCGGTGGAAGAGTGTGTAGAGGACCTCGAACACGAGGTAGGGCACCAGCAGGCTGGTGACCAGCTTCCACACCCGCTCCGGCCGCAGCTCGAAGTTCCGGGAGAAGTAGCCGGCGATCAGGATGAACACCGGCATGTGGAACGTGTAGATGAAGGTGTACGCGGCCTCCACGAGGCGGCCCGGCGGCAGCGGTTCCCAGGCGTGGCCGATCGCCACCAGCACGATGGCCAGGTACTTCGCGTTGTCGAAGAAGTGGTCCCGGCCGCCTGCGTCGGGAACGGCGGTCCCGGGGGAGGCGGCCGCGGTGGGGCGCGGCAGCCTCGAAGTGAGGGGGGAAGGCATCCTGACACCCTAGGCGCTCGACCCGTTCCCTTTGGAGGGTGTGGCGCTCGTCACTTCTCGCCCACCGGCTCGGCGGGTTCGGCCGCCGCCCGGCACGCCCGTGCGGGGGAACGGGTGACGGGGTGCGGTCAGGGGCCGGAGCGGGGGGTGGCCCGGGGAGCGGGCCGGGGGCTGTCCCCCGGCCGGTTCACCGGACTGCCGCATGGGCAGCGGGGCCCGGCCCAACAAGGCTGTGTCCATGACGACTTGGACCCGTAAAGCCCTGCTCCTCACCCTCTCCGCCGCAGCCGCGGCCGGCACGCTGACCGCCGTCGGCGCACCTGTGGCGCACAGCCGGCCGACGGGCCCCGCCGCGCCTCCGCTCGCCTGGGGGTCCTGTGCCCCGATCCCGGGCACGCCCGTCCCCGCCGGGCAGCAGTGCGCCACGCTCCGCGTGCCCCTGGACCACCGCGCCCCCGGCGGGCGCACCGTCGACGTGGCGGTCGCCCGGCTGCGCACGGACCGGCCCGAGGCCCGGCGCGGCACCCTGCTGGTGCTTCCCGGCGGCCCCGGCGGCTCGGGGGTGCAGCGGCTCGCGCAGAAGGGCGAGGCGCTGCGGGCGGCGACCGAGGGGGCGTACGACCTGGTCAGTCTCGACCCGCGCGGGGTCGGCGGCTCCACCCGGGCCGGCTGCGGGATCCCGGAGGCGGACCGGCGCCTGGTGACGCTGCGGTCCTGGCCCGCGGCGGACGGCTCGATCACGGAGAACGCCGGACGCGCCCGCCGCACCGCGGCCGCGTGCGCCCGCGACGGCGGTCCGGTGGTGCGGTCCTTCAGTACACGGAACCAGATCCGCGACATCGACCGGCTGCGCGCCGCGCTGGGCGAGCGGAAGGTGTCCATCTGGGGCTCCTCGTACGGGAGTTACGTCGGCGCGGGGTACGCCCAGGAGCACCAGGACCGCGTCGACCGGCTGGTCCTGGACAGCACCGGCGACCCGGACCCGGCACGGGTGGCCTACGGCTGGCTGGCGAACATGGCTCCGGGCGCGGCCGACCGCTTCCCCGACTTCGCGGCCTGGGCGGCGGACCCCGCCCGGGACGCCGAGGGGCTGCGGCTCGCCCGGCGCGCCGAGGACGTACAGCCGTCGTTCCTCGCGCTGGCCCGGGAGCTGGACCGTGCGCCGAAGGAGTCGGACGTGCCCGGCGTCCCGCTGACCGGGAACCGGCTGCGGCAGGCGCTCCAGAACGCCCTCTACAGCGATACGGCGTTCGCCCCGCTGGCCCGGCTGATCCGCTCGGCGCAGGATCCGGAGGGCCGCCCGGTGCTGCCGCCGGAGGCGGCGGGCGCGCTGCCGGACGAGGACGCGACGCTGACGATGGCGGTGGTCTGCAACGACGTGCGCTGGCCGGGTCCGGACTCCGGGTACGCCCGCCGGGTCGCCGCCGACCGGGCGCGGTATCCGCTGACGGCCGGGATGCCGGTGAACATCACGCCGTGCGCCTTCTGGAAGTACGACGAGGAGCCGAGGCCCACCCGGATCACGGACGAGGGCCCCTCGAACGTTCTGATGATCCAGAGCCTGCGCGATCCGGCCACGCCGTACAGCGGGGCCCTCAAGATGCGGGCGGCGCTCGGTGAGCGGGCCAGGATGGTGACCGTCGAGCAGGGCGGGCACGGGATGTACCTGGGCAACGGCAACGCCTGCGGCGACCGGGTGGTCAGTGACTTCCTGGTGACCGGGAAGCGGCCCGCCCGGGACACGCACTGCCCGGACCGACCGGCCTCCGACAGGGTGTCATAGCGGATGATTCCGGGGCGTTCCTTGCTATACACGAGCGATGGAGCACCCCGGGACCCTCGTCCTGATCATGGCCCTGGCGGTTCTCGCGCCGCTGCTCGGTTACGCGACCGGGCGGTGGCTGCCGGTCCCCGTCGTCATCTTCGAGATCGTGCTCGGCGTCCTGGTCGGGCCCGATGTGCTCGGCTGGGCCCACCACGACCAGGTCATCGACGCCCTGTCCGACCTCGGGCTCTCGATGCTGATCTTCCTGGCGGGGTACGAGATCAAGTTCGCCGAGGTCCGCGGCGACACGCTGCGCCGGGCCGGTGGGGCCTGGGTCCTCTCGTTCGCCGCCGGGCTCGGCGTCGCGCTGCTGCTCAGCGGGGCGGACCTGGCGAAGAGCCTGGTCATCGGCACCGCGCTGACCAGCACCGCGCTGGGTGCGGTGCTGCCGATCCTGCGGGACTCGGGGCGTCTTGAGGGGCGGTTCGGGTCGGTGGTGATGGCGTTCGGGTCGGTGGGGGAGTTCGGGCCGATCATCGCGATGGCCCTGCTGTTCAGCGGCCGCAGCCCGGGTGCGGCGAGCGCGGTGCTGGCGGTGTTCGCCGTCGTCACGGCGGGGGCGGTGTTCTGGGCGATGCGGCCCCGGCCGCCGTGGTTCGCCCGGATCGTCGCCGCGACCCTGCACTCCAGCGGCCAGTTCGCCGTCCGCTTCGTGATGCTGCTGCTGGTCGGGATGCTCGGGCTCGCCCATGTCTTCGGCCTGGACACCCTGCTCGGCGCGTTCGCCGCGGGCATGCTGACCCGGCTCGTCCTCCAGGGGTCGGTGCCCGAGAGCGGCGACGCGATCCTGGAGCGGGTCGAGGCGATCGGCTTCGGCTTCCTGGTGCCGTTCTTCTACGTCGTCACGGGCATCGACTTCGACCTCGCGGCGCTGCTGGACGACGGCCGCCCGCTGCTGCTCCTGCCGGTCTTCCTGCTGCTGTTCCTGCTGGTGCGGGGCGTTCCGGCGTACTTCCTGGCCCCACGCGATCTGACCGGGCGCCGGCCCAGGGCAGCGCTCGGGCTGTTCGCGTCGACCTGTCTGCCGCTGGTGGTCGCGATCACCGCGATCGGCCTGGACGAGAAGGTGATCGGGTCCGGCGAGGCCGCCGCCCTGGTCGCCGCCGCGATGGTGTCGGTGCTGGTCTTCCCGCTGCTGGCGTTCCGGCTGCTGCGGAAGGAGGAGGGCGGCGGGGGCGGGGCGGTCCCGGACCGTGCGGCGGAGAGCGGGGAGGCGTGGTGAACGGCGGGCCCGGTCATGATCCGCCGGACACCGCTCAGAGCGTGGCGTCCTCCGTGGGGACGCACAGCACGGGGATCCTCGACATGTGCAGCAGCTTGTGCGGGGTCGAGCCCAGCAGGGCCCCGCGCATCGGGCTCTCGCCCCAGGTGCCGACCACGATGACCCGGGCGCCGTGCCGTTCGGCGGCGTCCAGGAGTGCCTGTGCGGGGCTCTCGTCCAGCACCTCGACGGTCGCCGGTACGCCCGCCTCCTCGGCGGCCGTGAGCGCGTGCTCCAGGCCGGTGCGGCCGGCCTGCCGGATCGCGTCGTAGTGGCTGCGGTACTCCGCGCCGTCGCGCAGTCCGGGGGCGGCGGCCCCGTAGACGAGGACCAGCCCCTCCCCGTACGCCGCCGCCAGCTCGATGGCGATGCGCAGGGCGCGGGCGGCGCCGGGGGACTCGTCGTAACCGAGGACGACCGGCATCTCAGCGTTCCTTCCGGGCGGGGGCGTGCACCAGGTCCGGGTCGGCGACCCCCGGCCGCTCCTGCCAGAACACCGCGTCCCGCAGCCGCCACACCACCATCAGGACCACGCCGACCAGGGAGATCACGATGCCGATGACGAGCGGCGGGCCGAGCCCGAACCAAGAGGTGCCGCTGTAGGAGTTGGCCGGGTCGGACATGTCGATGACCGAGCGGACCAGCAGCCAGGTCAGCAGTCCGGCGCCGACCACCGGGCCGAGGCCGATGAGCAGGAAGTTGCGCACGCTCTCGGTGAGGTGGCGGCGGTAGTAGACGGCGCAGGCCACTCCGGTGAGCGCGTAGTAGAAGGCGATCAGCAGCGACAGCGCGGTCAGCGAGTCGAAGAGGGCGTTCGTGCTGATCTGGTTGACCACCAGGTACCAGGCGATGGCGATGCCGGCAACCCACCACGTACTGACGTCCGGGGTACGGAACCGGGGGCTGATGTGCCCGAAGTGCCGCGGCAGCGCCTGACGGCGGGCCATGGACAGGGCGGTCCGGGACGCCGGGATGATCGTGGTCTGGGTCGAGGCGATGGCGGAGGTGGCCACCGCCAGCAGCAGGATCCAGTCCCAGCCGCCCAGGACGTCCCCGGCGAGCTGGGCGAAGATGAACTCCTCCTCGCCCGCGTTCTCCGCCAGGAACGCCGTTCCCGCGAAGGCGACGACCGCGATGGCGACCGACAGATAGGTCACCAGGAGCACCACGGTGGACCACAGGCCCGCCTTGCCCGGGGCGCTCGCCGAGTTCTCCGTCTCCTCGGTGAGGTTGACCGCGGACTCCCAGCCCCAGTAGATGAACACCCCGAGCAGCAGCCCGCCGGTCAGTGCGGCGCCGCCCGCGCCGAACGGGTCCAGCCAGCCGAACGACGGTTCGATCGAGTCGAAGCCGGTCGTGCCCGCGTACACCCGGTAGAGCGCCACCGCGACGAAGACCAGCAGGAACGCGATCTGGAGGAGGATCAGCACGTTCTGCACCTTCGCGGAGAGCTCGGTGCCGATGACGCAGAGCCCGGTCATCACGATGATCAGGAGCACGGTGAGCAGCTGGCGCGCGAAGTCGTTCTCGACCCAGCCGTCCAGGCCCACCGCCAGCAGGGTGAAGCTCACCGCCACATCGGCCAGCGAGCCGACCACCAGGACGCCGGTCATGGTGATCGCCCAGCCGCCCAGCCAGCCCGCCCAGGGGCCCATCGCCCGGGTCACCCAGGAGAAGGTCGTACCGCAGTCCTGGTCGACCTTGTTCAGGTAGTAGAACGCCGAGGCGATCAGCAGCATCGGCACGAACGAGGCGAACATGACGCCCGGGGCGTAGATCCCCACCAGGGCGACGATCGGGCCGATGACGGCGGCCAGTGAGTACGCCGGTGAGGTCGCGTTCAGACCGATGACAAGGGCGTCGACGAAGCCGATCGCGTTCGGCTTGAGGCCGACATCCGGTTCGTCCCGCACACGGTCGTGGGCCATGGTTCCTCGCTCCGCCGGGCACCCCCGCCGGGAGCGGGCGATGATCCGGATCTCATCGTAAGGAGACCCGGCGATACTCGCATTACGGGCGAAACGCCCCCTCCGGTGAAGGGCCGGTGGGAGGTCACTCGAACGGCCCGCTCCTCTGCGAAGCCGGAGGCCGGGGCGCAGGGTGGAGTCCATGTGGTCCCGCCGACTCGTCCTGGGCGTTCTGGTCCTGCCCCTGGCCCTCCTGGTGTTCGGGGACGGCCCGGCGTTCCGCGCGCCGGGGGCGGAGCTGGCCACCGGACCGCGGCCGCCGCGCGGACTGCCGCAGCCGGCGGTCGTCAGCCGCCGGGACTGGGGCGCGGACGAGGACCTGGTCCGGGAGGGGCCGCACTACACGGCCCCGGCGCGGGCGGTGTTCGTGCACCACACCGGCAACCCCAACGACTACGACTGCGCGGACGCCCCCGAACTGATCCGGGCCGTGCAGCGCGACCACATCCGGCAGGACGGCTGGGACGACATCGGCTACAACTTCCTCGTCGACCGCTGCGGCACCATCTACGAGGGCCGCGCGGGCGGCGTCGGCCGCTCGGTGCTCGGCGCGCACACCAAGGGGTTCAACACCGACACGGTCGGCATCGCGGCGATCGGGAACTTCGGCGCGGGGGTCGAGGTGCCGAAGCCGATGATGGACGCGCTGGTGAAGCTCGCCGCCTGGAAGCTGCGGCCAGGGGCGGATCCGCTGGGCCGGGTCGACCTGGTCTCGACGAACGACGAGAGCCGCTTCGACCGGGGGCAGGTGGCCCGGCTGCACGTCATCTCGGGACACCGCGACAGCTTCGAGACCCGCTGCCCCGGCGACGCGCTCTACGACCTGCTGCCCGAGCTGCGGCAGCGCGCCGCGAAGCTGCGGGCCGCCGCCCCCGGCCACTCGGCGGCGGCCCGGCTGCGCCCGTCCTTCTGACCGGCCCGGGCGCGGCCGCCTAGCGGGCGACGAACTGCGTGAGTATCGCCTGCACTTCGTAGATGTCGACGCCCTTGGTGAACGTCTTCTGGAGCGGCGTCGCGTTGCCCGAGATCCAGATCTTCAGCTCGGCGTCGAGATCGAACGTCCCGGCCGTCTCCACGGCGAAGTGCGTGATGCTGCGGTACGGCACGGAGTGGTACTCCACCTTCTTGCCGGTGATGCCCTGCTTGTCGACGAGGATCAGCCGCCGGTCCGTGAACAGGATGGTGTCCCGGATCAGCAGGAACGCGGCGTGCACCTGCTCGCCCTGCCCGAGCAGCCGGGCGTAGTCCTGCTGGGCGGTGGCCGGATTGATCGTGTGTGCGTTGCCGAACAGTGCCATGAGGTCCCCGTCTCCCGGTCGTCGCGTACGTACAGAAGTACGCTCCGGCGGGGCTGATGGTTCCCCCGCGCCCCGGACCCGGCTCCCCGGCTCAGAGCGGGACGATCGTGACCTCCGTGGCCTTCACGCCGGTCCAGACGGCCGTGCCGTCGGCGATGCCCAGCTCGGCGGCGGCCCCCGGGGTGATCTCCGCGACCAGGTCCGGGGCCTCGGCCGAGGTGATCAGCAGGCGCAGCCGGCTGCCGCCCGAGGTGATCTCGCGGACCGTGCCGGGCCAGACGTTGCGCGGGGAGCCGGTGGGCCTCTCCCGGTGTACGGAGACGGCTTCCGGCGCGATGACCGCGAGGGCGTCCGTGCCCGCCGGGAGGGGCTCGGCGACCACGAGGTGCCCGCCGCCCTCCGGCGCCAGGCCGTCGGCGGTGGCGGTCCCGGGCCAGGCGTTGCGGCCCAGCATCCGGGCCACCCACGGTGAGCGCGGGTGCCGGGTGACCTCGGCGGGCGGCTCGTCCTGGAGGACCCGGCCGTCCTCCAGCACCAGGACCCGGTCGGCCAGCGAGACCGCCTCGACCGGGTCGTGGGTGACGATCAGACAGACCCCGCCGAAGTCCGCGAGGTGCCCGCGCAGGGTGTGCCGCACCCGGGCCCGGGTGGTCTGGTCGAGGGCGGCGAGTGGTTCGTCCAGCAGCAGGAGGCGCGGGCGGGCGGCGAGCGCGCGGGCCAGGGCGACCCGCTGGGCCTGGCCACCGGACAGCTGGGCCGGCTTGCGGTGGGCGAGGTGGCCCACCCCGAGCCGGTCCAGCCAGCCCTGGGCCTCGCGCCGGGCCTCGGCGCGCGGCACACCGTGGGCGCGGAGCCCGTACGCCGTGTTGGTCAGCGCGCTCAGGTGCGGGAAGAGCGCCCCGTCCTGGGGCACCCAGGCGACGCCCCGGCGGTGCGGCGGGAGGGCGGTGACGTCGTCGTCGCCGAGGCGCAGGGTGGCGTGCGCGCGGGGCGTGAGGCCGAGGAGGGCCCGCAGGAGCGTCGTCTTGCCCGCGCCGTTGGGGCCGACCACCGCGATGGTGGTGCCGGGCGGGGCGTCGAGGGTGAGGTGGGTGAAGCCGGTGACGTCGGCGTGCAGCGGCCAGGGCTCGGGCGCGGGCTTCTTCAGCAGGTCCGGGGGCGGTTCGGGCAGGGCGTCCGGCGCGGTGCCCGTCGGGTCCTCCGGGCGGGCCGCCGTACGGCTCGCGAGGTCGCGGTGGTCGCCCGGGGTGCCGGTCCACCGGCCGCGCAGCGCGACGAGCACGATCATCGCGATGGCCAGGAGCAGCAGCGACACGGAGGTGGCGGCCTCCGGCGAGTCCTGGAGCAGCAGATAGACCTGGAGCGGCAGGGTCTGCGTGGTGCCGGGGAGGTTTCCGGCGAAGGTGATCGTCGCGCCGAACTCGCCGAGCGCCCGCGCCCAGGTCAGGGCGGCTCCGGCGACCAGCCCGGGGGCGACCATCGGCAGTGTCACGGTGAGGAACACCCGGACCGGCGAGGCCCCGAGGGAGGCTGCGGTCTCCTCGTACCGGGGGCGCAGCCCGCCGAGCGCGCCCTCCAGCGAGATGATCAGGAACGGCATCGCGACGAACGTCGCCGCGAGCACCGCCCCCGAGGTGTGGAAGGGCAGCGTGATGCCGAAGGTGTCCTCCAGCCATGGTCCGAGCAGCCCGCGCCGCCCGAAGGCCAGCAGCAGGGCGACGCCGCCGACCGTGGGCGGCAGGACCATCGGCAGCAGGACCAGCGAGCGGACGAACGCCTTGCCGGGGAACGGCACCCGGGCCAGCAGCCAGGCCAGCGGCACCCCGAACAGGAGCGAGAGCCCCAGCGACCAGAGCGAGACCACCAGCGAGAGCCGCAGGGCCTGGGTGGTGGCGTCGGCGGTGAGGTGCGCGCCGATGTCGCCCCAGGAGGTGCGGGCCAGGATGCCGACGAGCGGCAGCATCAGGAACGCCACGGCCAGCAGGGCGGGCACCGTCAGCAGGAGCGGGGCGCGGACCCCGGGCGTACGGCGGCGGACCGGGCGTTTCATCGGTGACCTCGTCGGGCTAGGGCCTGTCGTTCGATCATGTCGGGCTCGCGGGGTCCGGCGGGCCCGTCGGACGGTACGGGCCCGCCGGGAGCGGTACGGCTACGGCTGCTGGAAGCCCGCGCCCTGGAGGATCTTCTGTGCGGCGGGCGTGGAGAGCCAGGCGACGAACGCGGCGGCGGCCTCGCTGTGCTTCGACCCCTTCAGCGTGGCGGCCGGGTAGGAGGCGACGGCGTTCTCCGCGTCCGGGATGTCGATCGCGTCGACCTTGTCGGTGGCGGTCTCGGCGTCGGTCTTGTAGACGAGCCCGGCGTCCGCCTCGCCCAGTTCGACCTTGCTGAGGACCGCGCGGACGTTGGGCTCCTGGGAGACCGGCTTCACCTCGATCTTCTGCGCGTCGAGGATCTGCTTGCTGTAGCGGCCCACCGGCACCTCGGGGGCGGCCAGGACGACCTTCAGCTTGGTGTCGGAGAGGTCCTTGAGGTTCTCGACCTTCTCCGGGTTGCCCTCGCCGACGGCGATGACGAGGCGGTTCTTGGCGATGACGGTCGGGGTGCCGGTCTCGCCGGTGAGGCCGTCCATCGTCTTGGTGTCCGCGGTGACCAGGGCGTCGGCGGGGGCGCCCTGCTTGACCTGGGCGGCCAGCTCCTGGGAGCCCGCGAAGGAGAACGTGACCTTCGTGCCCGGGTTCTCCTTCTCGTACGCGGCTCCGGCCTCCTTGAAGACGTCGGTCAGCGAGGCGGCGGCCAGCACGGTCAGGTCCGCCTTCGGGGCGCCCGAGGCGGAGGAGGTGGCGCCCGAGCCGCTGTCCTTGTCCTTGGCCTTGTCGGCGCCGGAATCGTCGCCGCAGGCGGCGAGCGGGATCAGGAGGGCGGTGGTCAGGACGGCGGCGGCCGCACGGCGGCGGGTGATCAGCGGGGACATGAGGGTGGGTGCTCCTTGGATGCGTGCGCGGCCGGCGGG
>NZ_JAAGMH010000046.1:0-45854 GCF_010548505.1 Streptomyces sp. SID14515
CCAGCGCGCGGGCGACGGCCCGGCGTTCGGGGCCCTCCCGGCGGAGCAGGGCGGGCGCGACGGCGACCAGCCAGGCGACCGCGCCGGCGCCGAGGGTCAGGGCGAGGTGGCCGGGGATCTGCGCCGGGCGCTGCGGGGCGAAGAGGGCGGCGGAGCTGACGAAGGTGAAGATCACATGGCCGGGCGGTCCGATCCGGGTGGCGTCGCACAGCACCTTCTGGGCGGCGGCGAGCAGCGCCCCGACGGCGATGAGCACGGCGGTCGATCCGGTGAGGGAGGCGGTGAGCAGGGCGAGCGCGAGCCCGGCCGTCATGCCGAGCACCACGCCCGCGACGGCCACGGCCCGTCTGGCGTACGGCAGGCCGTGGCCGTAGAGCGCGCAGAGCGAACCGGCCATGGTGTACATCACGAGGTCGAGGCGGCCGAGGGCCAGGAGCGTCAGATGGGGCACGGCGGAGGCGACGACCACGCTGAGGGCAGGCTTGAACCAGGTGTCCGAGGGCCGCGAGAGCCGGAGGGCCGAGGCCAGCGGAAGGCTTCGGACGGAGGGCCGCCGAGGCCGCGTAGGTGTATCACTCACCCATACACGTTAACAGGTGTTACACCCGTAAAATATCCGCCTCGCGCCCTGCCCGGCACACGGCAGCACGCCACACAGCAGGACGCCGCCGCCCGGTTCGGGGCGGCGGCGTCCTGAGGGTGACGGCGTCCTGAGGGGGGCCGGAAAGAATGCAGCGGGTCAGCCGAGACCCCGGGCATCCTGCTTGAGGGCGGTGTCCACCGTCAGCGCCGTGGCGACGACGAGGCTGAGCAGCGGCTCGGGCAGGCGCTGGTGGATCTGGAGCACATAGTTGTCGGCCGTCGTGAACATGGTCTTCGCGAGGCCTTCCCAGGTCTTGGTGATCCGGGCGATCTCGGTGCCGTTGTGGTCGACGATGGCGAAGTTCCAGGCGCGCCAGTTCTCCGCCTTGATCGCGCCGACCTGCGCACCGCCGGCCGTCATCGCGAAATTGATCTTGCCGATGGCGTTCTGCTGGACGATCTCGCCGACGGGCTGCCCGTCGGGGCGCTGGACGATGACGCGCGACTTGATGAACTTCGCGGGGCGGGTCAGCAGCAGTTGCGGCCGGCCGTGCGCGTCGCGGATCTCCAGGCGGTGCGTCAGGTACTGGTCGATGCTGGAGACGAACCGGAGCACCTTGCGCAGCGCGCTCTGGCCGACCTGGACGACCGAGCCGACGGTCGCGCCGTGCTGGTCGAACACGCGGTACTCGTTCGTGACCTCGATCAGCTTGGCCTTCTGGTTCACCACCAGGACCGGCTGGTCGAAGAGCGATCCGGCGGACACCGCCTGCCCGCCGGGGGCCCCGGCGGCGCCCGGCGCCTGCTGAGCGGGAAACCCTCCGGCGGCCGGGGCCTGCTGAGCCGGGAAGCCTCCGGCGCTCGGCGCCTGCTGGGCGGGGGTGGCGGCGGGGGTCTGCTGTCCGTCGGCCGGGTGCGTGTGCTCGGTCCACCGGGCCCCGTCCCAGTAGCGCAGCAGCTGCGGGGCGCCATGGGGATCAGGGAACCAGCCCGCGGCTATGTTCGATTGCGTGGTCACTCGGGCACACTATCCCGCGGACAGCGGGACCCCTATTCTTTGAAACTTCATACACCCACTACGATGACGGGCGATGACCAGGGTGAGCACGCGGACCGACCGGCAGCGGTACCGCTCCCGCGCGCCCCTCGCCCTGGGCTGGGTGTTCTTCCTGCTCGCCATGCTCTTCTGCTGCTCGGTCACCACCTCGTCCGCCGCCGTGCCGGTCGCGGCGGGCCCGGCCGGCGCGAGCGCCGTCCGGGCGTTCACCCCGGCACCCGACGCGGCCTTCGAGCCGGTCGTCATGGCGACCGCGGCGGACCGCGGACTCGGGACCTCGTGCCACGGCGGGTCGACGCACACGGCGGCCGTCGTGCTTCCGGCGTCGTCCGCCCCCGCGGCCGTCCCCTCCTCCGTGGCCCATGTTCCCGCCTCCCCGCTCACCGGTGCGGCGGCCATCCGGGGCCCCGCGCACGACGGTGTGCGTTCCGTCGATCAACTGCGCCTGCAGATCCAACGGATCTAGAGGCCGGATCCGCTCTCCCGCCGCGCCCTGGCGCCGGTTCACCGGGAGCGGCTTTCCGCATGCCCTGCATCCCTTTCCCCTTGATGCATCGCCCCCGTATGCATCGGTTGAACGACGAGGACTCCCCATGGCTTCCGCCAAGAACCAGAACAACCCGGCCTCAGCACGTCGCGCCAAGCTGGAGGAGGCGCGCCGCAAGGAGCGCGCCCGCGAGCGCCGGGGCCGCATCATCACCATCAGCGCGTCGGTGGCCGTGGTCGCCGCCCTGGTCGCCGGAGGCGGCTATCTGATGGCGCAGGCGAACGAGAAGGACAAGAAGGAGGAGCAGGCCAAGACGTCGCCCGTCACCGGCGAGCGCAGCTGGGACAAGCTGACGCAGGAGCACGTGGCGAACAAGGTCGACTACCCGATGAACCCGCCCGTCGGCGGCGACCACAACCAGGTCTGGATGAACTGCAACGCGGACGTCTACACCGACGAGATACCGAAGGAGAACGCCGTGCACTCGCTGGAGCACGGCGCGGTCTGGGTGACGTACAACGACAAGGCCTCGGACGCCGACGTCGAGGCGCTCGCCAAGAAGGTCAAGTCGACCCCGTACTCCCTGATGAGCCCGGTCAAGGACCAGAAGGACCCGCTGATGCTCAGCGCGTGGGGCAAGCAGGTCACGGTCAAGAGCGCGTCGGACGACCGGGTCGCGCAGTTCTTCACCAAGTACGTGCAGGGCCCGCAGACCCCCGAGCCGGGGGCCGCCTGCACCGGCGGGCTGGACAAGTGACCCTTTCGACGCCTTCCGCCTCCACCCGCCGCATGGTCCTCGCGGGAGCCGGTGTCCTGCTCCTGGCGCTGGGCCTGGTGGCGCTGATGGTCCAGCGTCCCTCCGCGGCCTCGCCGTCCGGGGCGTCCTCGGCGGCGCGGTCCGCTCCGGCGGAGGACTCCGTGGACGCGGGCTTCGCCCGGGACATGGCGATCCACCACCAGCAGGCGGTCGAGATGTCGTTCATCGTGCGGGACCGCACCGACGACGAGGACGTGCGGCGGCTCGCGTACGACATCATCAACACCCAGGCCAACCAGCGCGGCATGATGCTGGGCTGGCTGGAGATGTGGGGCCTGCCGAAGAGCGCGGCCGGGCCGCCGATGGAGTGGATGGGGCACACCGTCACGCCGACCGACGACGGTTCGCTGATGCCGGGCATGGCCACCGACGCGGAGCTGGAGGCGCTGGAGGCCGCTGAGGGCAAGGCGGCCGAGGTGTTGTTCCTGCGGCTGATGACCGTGCACCACCGCGCGGGCGCGGACATGGCGCGGGCGGCCGCCGGTGCGGCGAAGACGGACGCCATCCGGGATCTGGCGGCGGGCATGGTCCGCGGCCAGCAGTCGGAGATCGGCCTGATGGCGGACATGCTGAAGGCCCGGGGCGCCAAGCCCTGAGCCCGGAGGGGGCGGTTCCGGCCGGACGGCCGGGGCCGCCCCCTTCCCGCGCCACCGCCGGGAGCCCGACATCACATAGGCTCGGCGACGATATGAAGAGCATCCTCACTCCGCTGGGGCCCAAGGCCGACAAGGACACCGTGCGACGGCACAATCTGAGCCTGGTACTGCGCGCCGTGCGGGACGAGGGCGAGCGCGGCGATGCGACCCGGGCCGGAGTGGCCGCCCGGGTCGGGCTGACCCGGGCCGCGGTGTCCTCGCTCGTCGAGCAGCTGATGGACAGCGGGTTCCTCACCGAGTCGGGCAAGACGTTCAGCGGACACGCGGGCCGCCCCGGCACCGCGCTCAAGGTGGCCCGCACCGGCCCGGCCGGGCTGGGCGTGGAGATCAACATCGATTACGTGTCGGTGTGCGTGGTGGATCTGGCCGGCACCGGCCGGGTCCGGCAGACCGAGCACCTCGACAACCGGGGCGCGTCCGCCGACGAGGCCCTGGAGCGGGCGGCCCGGATCGCCGCGCGGACCCTGGAATCGGCGTACGAGCAGGAGTTGCGTCCGGTGGGCGCGGCGCTGGCGCTGCCGGGTCTGGTCTCGGGCGGCTCGGTGCGGCAGGCCCCCAACCTCGGCTGGAACGAGGTCCCGGCGCAGGAGCTGTTCGCCGACGCCCTCGCCGCCCTGCGCCCGGGCCGCCCGGTGCTGCCGGTCGCCTCGGAGAACGAGGCCAATCTCGCGGCGCTGGCCGAGCTGTGGTTCGGCGGGCTCGACGACGTACGCAGCTTCCTCTATCTGACCGGCGAGATCGGGGTCGGCGGGGCGCTGGTCCTGAACGGCGAACTGCTGCGCGGGGCGCACGGTTTCGCCGGGGAGATCGGCCATGTGGTGGTGGACCCGGCGGGGCCGGAGTGCCGGTGCGGTTCGCGCGGGTGCCTGGAGCAGTACGCCGGACAGGCGGCGCTGCTGCGGGCGGCCGGCATCGACGGTCTCGGCGGCGCCTCCGGGGTGCTGGAGCTGGAGCGGCGCGCGGAGGCCGGTGACCCGCGTGCGGTGGCGGCGGTCGCCGAGGCGGGCCGGATGCTGGGCCGGGTGCTGTCGGGGGCGGTCAATCTGATCGACCCGGACGCGGTGGTGCTCGGCGGGATCTACCGGGGCCTGATGCCGTGGCTGGCGCCGCCCGCCGACGAGGAGCTGACCGGCCGTGTGGTGTCGGGGCTCTGGTCCCCGGGCAGCGGCCGGCTCCGGGCGTCCTCGGTGGCGGGCGACGCGGCGCGGGGCGCGGCGGCGCTCGTGGTGCAGGACGTGCTGGACGATCCGGTGGCGTACGCGGAGCCGTCCGGCGGGTGAGCCGGGGCCGTGGGCCGGGCCCGCCGGAAGGCACCGGCTCGTGCGGTACGCCGCTGAGCCCCGGCCCCTCCGGTACGCGGGTGGGCCCGGTCCGTCCGGTGCGACGAGGTGCCCGGCCCGTCCGGTGCGCCGCCGACGCCTGGCCGAGCCGGTACGTCAGCGGCCCCGGCCCACCCCTCGTATCAGCCGGTACGTCAGCGCACGTTGAGCAGGTGGTCCATGGCGAGCTGGTCCAGCGCCTCGAAGGCCATGCCGCGCGCCGCGGCGGCGTCGACGTCGAAGTCCTCGTAGGCGCTGCGGTCGGCGAGGAGACTCGCCAGGCCCTCTCCGGCGGTGGGGCGCGCCAGTTCGTCCAGGCGGGAGGCGCGCAGGGCCGCCCGCACCTCGGGGTCGGCGCGGAAGGCGGCGGCCCGCTCCTTGAGGATGAGGTAGTTGCGCATGCAGCCCGCTGCCGAGGCCCAGACGCCGTCGTAGTCCTCGGTGCGCGGGGGCTTGAAGTCGAAGTGGCGGGGGCCTTCGTAGCCGCTCTCCAGCAGGTCGACGAGCCAGAACGCCTGGCGCAGATCGCCCGCGCCGAAGCGCAGGTCCTGGTCGTACTTGATGCCGGACTGGCCGTTGAGGTCGATGTGGAAGAGCTTGTCCGCCCACATGGCCTGGGCGATGCCGTGCGGGAAGTTGAGCCCGGCCATCTGCTCGTGCCCGGTCTCCGGGTTGACGCCGACCAGCTCGGGGCGCTCCAGGCGCTCGATGAAGGCCAGGGCGTGGCCGATGGTGGGCAGCAGGATGTCCCCGCGCGGCTCGTTCGGCTTGGGCTCGATGGCGAAGCGGAGGTCGTAGCCCTGCTCGACGACGTACTCGCCCAGCAGGTCGAAGGCCTCCTTCATCCGGTGCAGCGCGAGGCGGACGTCCTTCGCCCCGCCGGACTCGGCGCCCTCGCGCCCGCCCCACGCCACGAAGGTGGTCGCGCCCAGTTCGACGGCGAGGTCGATGTTGCGCAGGGTCTTGCGCAACGCGTACCGGCGTACGTCGCGGTCGTTGGCGGTGAACCCGCCGTCCTTGAAGACCGGGTGGGTGAAGAGGTTCGTCGTCACCATGGGCACGACGAGTCCGCTGCTGTCGACCGCCTGCCGGAAGCGCTTGACGATCGCCTCGCGCTCCGTCTCCGGTGCGCCGAAGGGGATCAGGTCGTCGTCGTGGAAGGTCACGCCCCAGGCGCCCAGCTCCGCGAGCCGCCGCACCGACTCGACGGGGTCGATGGCCGCGCGGGTCGCGTCGCCGAAGGGGTCACGGCCCTGCCAGCCCACGGTCCACAGACCGAAGCTGAACTTGTCCTCGGGGGTGGGGGTGAAGCGTTCCGTCATCGTCGTCCGACCGCCTTCGCCTGCCGTCGGGACGCCTGGCGGAAGCCCGGCACCCCTATTTGTTCAGTGTCATGACTAATCAAGCACACCGCACCCCGGGCACGGAACCCCCTTGCGGTACGGAGCACCTCCGACCCCCTGTGCAGAGGGCCGCGCATCCCGTAATTTGTTCGTGCCGCAGCCGAATGATCAGCACCCGTGCCACACGGGCACCCGCAAGCACCCGCAGCGCGAAAGAGGCCCCCATGCCGTCACCCGCCGTCGTCATCGGCGTGGACAGCTCGACCCAGTCCACCAAGGCCGCCTTCATCGACGCCGAGACCGGCGAGCAGCTCGCCGTGGGGCGTGCCCCGCACGTGGTCACCGGCGAGGCCGGGGCCCGGACGAGCGATCCGGAGATCTGGTGGCGGGCGCTGTGCGATGCGGTGGCCGCCGGGCTGACGGAGTCCGGGCTTCCGGCCCGCGCGGTCACCGGTATCGCGGTCGCCGGACAGCAGCACGGTCTCGTCGTGCTGGACGCGGCGGGCCGGCCGCTGCGCCCCGCGCTGCTGTGGAACGACACCCGCTCCGCGCCGCAGGCCGCCGCTCTCACCGAGGCGCTCGGCGGGCCCGGGGCCTGGACGGAGCGGACCGGGTCCGTACCGGTGGCGTCCATCACCGCATCCAAGTGGCAGTGGCTGCGCGAGAACGACCCGGCGAGTGCCGCGAACGCGGCGGCGGTCCGGCTGCCCCACGACTTCCTGACCGAGCGCCTCACGGGCGTCGCCGCCACCGACCCGGGGGACGCGTCGGGCAGCGGCTGGTACTCCACCGCGACCGGTGCCTACGACCCCGAGCTGCTGGAGCTCCTCGGCCTCGACGCGGCCCTGCTCCCGGAGGTCGCGCCCACAGGGGCGGCCCGGATCGGCTCGCTCACCGAGGCGGCGGCGAGCGCGCTCGGGCTGCCCGCGGGCATCGCGGTGGCGGCCGGCACCGGCGACAACATGAGCGCCGCCGTGGGCCTCGGGCTGGGCGGCGACGGCCTGTTGGACCACCCGGCCCTCAGCCTCGGCACCTCCGGCACGGTGTTCGCCGCCTCCCGCACCCGCCCCACGTCCACCGCGCTGAACGGCTTCGCCGCCGCCGACGGTACGTACCTCCCGCTGGCCTGCACCCTCAACTGCACGCTCGCCGTGGACAAGGTGGCCGCCCTGCTCGGCCTGGACCGCGAGGACGCGGCGCCCGGCGGCGAGGCGGTCCTCCTCCCGTACCTCGACGGCGAACGGACCCCCGACCTGCCGACCGCCTCGGGGCTGCTGACCGGGCTGCGCCACGACACGACCCGACAGCAACTGCTGGGCGCCGCCTACGAGGGCGCGGCCGTCACCGTGCTGCGGGCCATGGACGAACTGCTGTCGGCCTGCGGCCTCGACCCGGACGCGCCCGAGGTCGCCGCCCGACCGCTCCGGCTGATCGGCGGCGGGGCGCAGGGCCGGATGTGGGTGGAGACGGTGCGCCGGCTCTCGGGCCGCCCGCTCGTCATCCCGGGCAGCGGAGAGCTGGTGGCCCTAGGCGCGGCGGCGCTCGCCGCGTCGGCGGCGGGCGGGGGCGACCCGGTGGCGCTGGCGACGGCCTGGCAGAAGTCCGGCACGGACCGTCAACTGCCGCCGCTGGAAAGGGATGTGGAGACCTGGCAGCGGGTCACCTCGGTCCTGGAGCGGGCCTCGCAACCGCTGCTGGGCGACTGACCGAGAGGGTTCCGCCGGGCCTGCCCAGGAGTTGTCGGACACCCGCTAGGAGTTGTCGGACACCCCCTAGGGCAGCCCCACCAGGCCCCAGCCCCGGCGGGCGGCCGTCGCGGTCACGTCGCCCCATTCGCGCAGCAGCGCGACGAAGTCCTCGAAGGTGTCCGGGCGGCCCGCCCAGCCCTCGCACTCGGCGGCGAACGGCGCTCTCAACTCCTCGAGCCGCGGCTCCAGCCGCTCCCAGGCCCGCGCCTTGCCCGGCAGCACCTCCGGCGGGCAGACCAGCAGGACCTGCCGGTGCCATCGGTCGGCAGAGGTGCGGTCCACGTTCCGGAGCAGACCGTCGAGAAAGGTGTCCATCGGCTCACGTACGGAAGCGCCGACGAGCAACCGCAGGTCCGCCCATGCCGCGCCCGCGCGGGCATGCGGCGCGTGGGCGCCGGTGGTGGTGGAGAAGCCGTACACGGCGCACCACTGCGACCCCGGTCCCGGCGGCCGGCTCCAGCCGTCGTCGCGCCGGTGCCCGGCCTCGTACGGGACATCGGTCTCCGACGGCCAGGCCGCGTCCTCCAGCAGCTCGATCCGGTTCTCGGCGGGGACCGCGCCCAGCCACCCCCAGTCCGCCATGAACAGCGTCAGATCCATCCCCATGGCCGCAGCATAGGCAAGATCCGCATGCCGCGAACGGAGTCTCCGAGCACCGCCGGCGGGCCCCGAGGACCCCGGTTGGGAATACGAACTGATTTTCCATAAGATCCGGCGATGATCACTAGAAAACGGCTGACGACCGGGGTGGGCATAGCGCTCGCCACCCTGGCCGCCGGGCTCGGCACCGCGATCCCCGCCGCCGCCGACGAAGCCCCCGCCGCCCCCTCCCCCAAGGTCGAGCTGGTGCTCGACGTCAGCGGCTCCATGCGCACCCGTGACATCGACGGCCAGTCCCGAATGGCCGCCGCGAAGCAGGCGTTCAACGATGTTCTGGACGCGGTGCCCGAGCAGGTGCAGCTCGGCATCCGGACGCTCGGCGCGGACTATCCGGGCGAGGACCGCAAGGTCGGCTGCAAGGACACCCGGCAGCTCTACCCGGTCGGCCCGCTGGACCGTACCGAGGCCAAGACCGCGGTCGCCACCCTCGCCCCGACCGGCTTCACGCCGATCGGCCCGGCCCTGCTCGGCGCGGCCGACGACCTCGAGGGCGGGGAGGGTTCGCGGCGGATCGTGCTCATCACGGACGGCGAGGACACCTGCGGGCCCCTCGACCCGTGCGAGGTCGCCCGGGAGATCGCCGCGCGCGGCACCCACCTGGTCGTGGACACCCTCGGCCTGGTGCCCAACGCCAAGATCCGCCAGCAGCTGACCTGTATCGCGGAGGCCACCGGCGGCACGTACACCGCCGTCCAGCACAAGGACGAACTGTCCGGCCGGGTCAAGCAGTTGGTGGACCGGGCCGCCGAGCCCGTCGTCACTCCGGTGGCCACCGAAGGCGCCAAGAGCTGTGCCGCCGCGCCCGAGCTGAAGCCGGGTCTCTTCACCGACCGCTCGGAGATCGGCCAGCACCGCTGGTACCGCGTGGACGTGCTGCCCGGTCAGGAGCTGCGCGCCTCCGCGAGCGTGGCCGCCGACCGTGCCGTGGACGACGACTACGGGGTGCTGCTGCGCGCGGTGACGGTGCACGGGCGCGAGATCGTCCGGGGTTCCGAGGCCGGGACCGGCCGCACCGATGTGATCTCTTCCGGGCTGCGCTATCCGAAGCCCGAGGTGGAGGACGGCGACGACGGCGACGGCAAGCCCGCCGCCGAGACCGTCTGCCTCCAGCTCGCCCACTCCTTCTCCGCGCCCGCCTCGGTGAAGAAGTCCCCCGGTCTGCCGGTCGAACTGACCGTGGATCTGGTGGACGGCCCGGACAACGCCGCCGATGTGGCGGCCTTCGGGCTCGGCCGCGGCTGGTGGCTGCTCGGCGTGCTCGTCCTGACCGGACTGGTCGCGGGCCTGCTGACCGGCTGGATCTCGCGCTGGCGTGTCGCCGTATGGAGGACCAACTGATGGCTGAGACCCCTCGCCGTACCCACGGCGTACGACGCGCGCTCACCGGAGCGCTGCTCGCCGGACTGACCCTGCTCACCTCGGCCGGCGCGGCGGTGGCGGACGACCCGTCGGCGAGCGCGAGCCCCGCCGAGGACGCGGCGGGCCCCACCGAGGCCGGCACCACCTTCCGTACGGCCACCGCGCTGAAGCCGGACCAGACCGGCACCGCCCAGGCCTCGGCGGGCGACTACCTGTACTGGGTGTTCCCGGCCGACGCCGGTCAGCGGCCCACCGTCGAGGCCACGGTGAAGCTGCCCGAGAACGCGGCCCGGCGCTCCACGTCCACCTGGCAGATCGACGTGTACGACGGGCTGCGCCGCCGGCAGGCCTGCATGTACGGGCACCAGACCAGGAAGGCGGCGGCCGACGCGGCCACCGTCGAGCTGTCCTGCGTCCTGCGGCCCGTGCGGGCCTGGTCCGAGCCGTGGGCGAACGACCCGCTGCCCGGCAGCTACTACGTCCGGCTCACGGTGGTGGACCTGCCGGCCGACGAGCTCGGACTGCCGGTCGGCGCCGAGGTGAAGGCGACCGTCGAGGAGCAGGGCGGGGCCCACGACGTGGACGGCGCGCTCTCCGAGCCGCTGGTGCCGGGCGTCTCGGTCGCCTCGGCGGGCGACGCGGCTGACGCGGGTGACGCGGGCGCTTCGGCGGCGCCGCGGGCGCCGTCCGCCGGTGAGCCGGAGGACGGCTGGGCCTCGGGCTGGTGGACCGACCGCTGGCTGTGGACCGTGGGCGGCGGCGTGCTCGCCGCGCTGGCGGCCGTGTTCGGCTACTCGCTGACGCGGGGCCGGGGCCGGCCGGCCCGGGTGCCGCAGGGCGTCTGACGGTCCCACCGGCCGCTGCCCCCGAGTGGCGGCCGCCTCCGACCTCGAAGATCCTGGCCCCCGGCAAGGGGCGGGATCGTCGAGGTCGGGGAGGCACGGCCGGTGTGGCAGTTCTTCGCGGACAACCCGTGGGTCGCGGTGTTCGCCGTGATCACGGTCGGCTCGCTGCTCGGCCTGGTGCGCTTCGGCCCGGTCCGGCTCGGCGCGGCCGGGGTCCTGTTCGTCGGCCTGTTCGTCGGGGCGCTGGACGAGGACATCGCCGCCGCCGTACCGACCGGGGTCTCGGCGCTGGGCCTGGCGCTGTACGTGTACACGGTCGGCCTGGAGTCGGGCCCCGCGTTCTTCCGTGAACTGCGCGGCCAGCTCCCGGTGATGGCCGGCGCCGTGGTGGCCCTGGCCGTCACCGCGGCGGTCGTCGGCTTCGTCGGACACAGCGGGTTCGGCATCGACGGTCCGTTCCTCGCGGGCGGCTACGCGGGCATCGGGACCACCACCCCGGGCCTCGCCGCCGCCCAGGACGCCTCCGACGACCCGACGCAGCCCGCCGTGGGGTACGCCATCGGCTACCCGCTCGCCGTCGTCATCACGATCATGTTCATCTCGGCCATCGCGGCCCGCCGCCGCTGGACCGCCCGCCGCGACCCCGACTCGGGCCTCCCGTCCACGCTCGTCACCCGTACGGTCGAGGCGGCGCGGGACATGCGCTGGGCGGACGTGCCGGGCGTCGCCGCGCACCGGGTGCTGGCCAGTGAGTACCGCCCGGCCGGCGACGCCACCCGGGTCGCCCGGGAACTGGACCGCCTCTCCCCCGGCGACCTGGTCGTCCTGGTCGGCGGCGAGGACGACGTACGGGCGGCGACCGACGCGCTCGGGGCCCTCGCCCCGCGCCATCTGCTGGACGACCGCAGCACGGTGGACTACCGGCGGGTCCTGCTCACCAACCCGGAGCTGGCCGGGCACACCGTCGCCGAGCTCGGGCTCGGCGAGAAGTACGGGGCCCTGGTCAGCCGGGTGCGGCGCGGCGACTTCGACATGCTCGCCCACGACGATCTGCTGCTCCAGCTCGACGACCGGGTGCGGGTGGTGATGCCGCGCGAGCGGACGAGCGAGGTCACCACGTACCTCGGGGACACCGAGGCGAAGGTCAGCGAGGTGAGCGCGGTCAGCCTCGGCCTCGGGCTCACCCTGGGCTTCCTCATCGGCATCCCCTCCCTCACCCTGGGCTCCACCACGCTCGCCCTGGGCACCGGGGCCGGCCCGCTGGTGATGGGCATGCTCCTCGGCCGGCTCCGGCGCACCGGCCCCCTCGTCTGGACCCTGCCGACCCGGGCCAACCTGACCCTGCGCCAGATCGGTCTGCTGCTCTTCCTCGCCGTAGTGGGGCTCACCTCGGGCTACTCGTTCCGGGAGAACGCCTTCTCGCTGTTCGGGCTGAAGCTGGTGGCGGTGCTGGCGATCGGCGCGGTGGTCAGCTACACCCTGATGGTGCTGGTCGCGAAGGCGCTGGGGCAGAGCCGGGAGCGGACGATGGGGCTGCTGTCGGGCTATGTGGGCAACCCGGCGATCGTGGCGTACGCCAACAGCCGGGCGAGCGACAGCCGGATCAACAACGGCTACTCGACGCTGTTCGCGCTCGCCATCCTGGTCAAGATCGTCTGCATCCAGCTGATCGTCGGCCTCTGATCGACGAGACACCCCCTAAAGGGTGTTGCACAACGGCGATCACGCCCGGATTCGGCCACCCCGGGCATGATCAACTGCCCGCTTGTGCACCGTTTTCCACCGGCCTGACCGGCGCCCGCAGGCTGGATCTGGAGATCGTTCGGGCCTTGTGCAACAACCTTTAGGCTGACCCCTTCACGGGCGGCTGCGGCGAAGGGCGACGGGATGAGCGAGGCGACGACGTACGTACGGTTCCAGAGCACCGAGCGCAGCCCCCGGGGCCACTTCCCGGGCATCTTCGCGCTGGCCAACGGCCTGGCCCGGGAAGGCCGTCTGACCGAGGAGCAGCACCGCGTCTGGCGGGCGGGCAACGACTGGTACGACGCCGCCTACGCCGATCCCTCGCGCGTCGACCCGACGGTCTACGACCCGGCGGTGAACCCCGGCGCCGTCGCCTGGTTCAAGGCGTCGGCGACCCATCTGCTGGACCGGATCCCGGGCCATCTCGCACTGCTGGACGCGCACGGGGTGCCCTGCGAGCGCCTGGAGTCCACGGATCCCGGCCGGATCGTGTACGAGGACGACGTCCAGATCGTCGTGGTGCCCCGGACCGGCGGCGGGCACGGAGCGGGGGCGGATGCGAAGGCGGCTGTGCGCGCGGTGCGCTCGGAGCGGGCTCAGGTCAGCCGTACGCTCAGCTGACGGCCCGCTTCCCGGTAGCCCAGCGCCCGCGCGACCCGGCGGGAGGCGGCCGGCCGGGCCCGCCACTGCGGCAGCAGCCCGGCGGTGAGGGCGTGCGCGGTCGCCGCGTGCGCCACCTGTCGGGCGAGGCCCCGGCCCCGCGCGTCCGGCGCGGTCAGCACGCAGAGGTGGGCGGTGTCGCGCGGCCAGCGCTCGTAACCGGCGGCGGCGAGCACCTCCGGGCCCTGCCGTACGACGAACACCGGTGAGGTGACGTCCGCAAGACCGCTCTCGCCCGCGTCCGACTGTCCCGCCTCCGCCAGCAGCGCGCGCAGGGCGGGGTCTCCGGGAGTCAGGCTCCCGACCGGGCCCGCCGCGGCCGTCGCGAGGGGGCGGAGGTCGTCCGGGGCCAGGTAGCCGAGGACGGCGGGGCCGAGCGTGTCGGCCACCGGCAGCAGTCCGGCGACGGTGGCCGGGTCGGTGAGCCCGTCCATGGTCAGGCCGTCCAGCGCGGACCGTACGGAATCGGCGGCCCGGTCGGTGGGCGCGGTGATCAGCGCGGCGTCCCCGACGGCCACCACGCCCACCCAGGACGGCGGGGCCAGCGACGACTCCGGTGCGACGAACACCGCCGGACGGCCGGGAGTTCCGAAGGCGGCGGCCGGTTCGGTGGACAGCTCCCGCCACAGCGCACGGGCACGGGAGATCAGCGGGTCGGTCGGCATGGCGGGATTCTCACACGAGGGCGAAACTCAGAACTAACCTACTCGGTAGGGCTGATGACGGTTTCCGGCCACGCCCTGTCGACGCTCTGGTGGAGTGCCGCCCCCGTCCTGTTCGATGGGGTTCGAACGGTCGCGCGCCGGCAGTGGCGCGCCCCAGGGAGCGGAGTTCCTCGATGTCCACGCAGACCGGCCCGGCGCTCGACACCCAGCCTCGCGGCCGTGCGTTCTCCCCGGGCCCCAAGGGGCTGCCGCTCGTGGGGAATCTGCCGCAGTTCGGGAAGAATCCGCTCGCCTTCTTCGAACTCCTCCGTGAACACGGGGACATGGTGCGCTGGCGGTTCGGCCGCAACCGGTGCGTCTTCCTCGCCGACCCCGACTGCATAGGCGAGTTGCTCACCGAGACGGAACGCACCTTCGACCAGCCGAAGCTCGGCATCGCGTTCCGTACGGTGCTGGGCAACGGGGTGATCGTGTCGCGCGGCCGCGAGTGGCGACGCAAACGCTCGCTGGTGCAGCCCTCGGTGCGGCCCAAGCAGGTGAAGTCGTACGCGGCCACGATGGCGGACTGCGCGGTGGAGCTGGCGGACCGCTGGTCGGACGGCCAACGCGTCGACATCAAACGGGAGATGGCCGAGCTGACGCAGAAGATCGCGGTGCGCACCATCTTCGGGGTGGACACCCCGGCGGACTCCGAGGCGATGGGCCGGGCGATGGACGTCGCCCAGCTGGAGATCGGCAAGGAGTTCGCCGGGATCGGCGCGCTGCTCCCCGACTGGGTGCCGACGCCGGGCCGGGCGCGCATCAAGAAGGCCGCCGCCGTCATCGACGCCGAGGTGGGCCGGGTCGTCGCCCGGCACCGGGAGGGCGAGGAGGAACGCCCCGATCTGCTCAGCCGGTTGCTCACCGCGGTCGACGAGAGCGGGACGCATCTCAGCGACGAGGAGATCCGCGACGAGGCGGTCACGCTGTACATCGGCGGCCACGAGACGACGAGCACGACGCTGGTGTGGGCGTGGTATCTGCTCGCCCGCAACCCCCGGGTCCGTGAGACGCTCGCCGAGGAGCTGGACCGGGTGCTCGGCGACCGGGAGCCCGGCTTCGAGGACTACGCCCGACTGACGTACGCCCAGGCCGTGGTGAAGGAGACCCTGCGGCTGTACCCGGCGGTCTGGCTGATCACCGGGGTCGCGAAGGAGGGGGCGACGATCGGGGGCCTGCCGATCGAGGAGGGCACCCGGGTGTGGAGCAGCCAGTGGGCCACGCAGCGCGACGCGCGGTGGTTCCCCGAGCCGGAGGCGTTCCGGCCCGAGCGCTGGGACGCGGAGGCCGGCGACGAGATCGCGGAGTACGCGTGGTTCCCGTTCGGCGGCGGGCCCCGGGTCTGCATCGGTACGCGCTTCGCGATGGTGGAGGCGGTCCTCCTGCTGGCCGTGCTGGCCCGCCGCTTCACCCTGGACGTGGACCCGGGCGAGATCGGTCCGGTGACGGGCCTGACGCTCCAGCCGGACCGGGATGTGCTGGCGACGGTCCGGGCGCGGTAGCCGGACGGGCCGGAAAAGCGGTCGGCGCCCGGCTCCTCGTGCGAGGGGCCGGGCGCCGTGATGCCGGTCGCGTCAGTCCTGCGGAAGCCACTTCTTCCAGACGTCCGGGTGGCGCTCGATCCAGCGCTCCGCCGCCTCCTGCGGTGTGAGCTTCTGCGAGGCGATCATCTCGGAGACCTCGTTCTGGTCCTTCTCCGACCAGTGGAACTTCTTCAGGAACGCGGACGCCTCGCCGCCGCGCTCGGCGAAGTCGGCGTTGAGGAACTTCTGCAGCGGTGTCGTCGGGTACGCGCAGTCGATGTCCGCCGGGTCCTTGGCCGCGCACGCGTCCGTGTACTCGGGGAGCTTCACCTCGACCATCGGCACCTCGTTGAACAGCCACTGCGGCTGGTACCAGTAGCTGAGGAAGGGCTTCTTCTCCTTGGCGAACTGCTGGATCTGGGTGATCTGGGCCGCCTCGGAGCCGGCGAAGACCACCTTGTAGTCCAGGTCCAGGTTCTTCACCAGGGCCACGTCGTTGGTGACGTAGGACGGCGAGCCGTCCATCAGCTGGCCCTTGCCGCCGCTCTCGGCGGTCTTCAGCTCGTCCGCGTACTTGTTGAGGTTCTTCCAATCGGTGACGTCGGGGTGCTTGTCGGCCCAGTACTTCGGCACGTACCAGCCGATGTGGCCGGTGACGCCGAGGTCGCCGCCGCGGACGATGGTCTTCTTCTCGTCGACGTACAGCTTCTCCTGGTCCGGGTGGCCCCAGTCCTCCAGGATCGCGTCGACGCGGCCCTGGCTGAGGGCGTCCCAGGCGGGCACCTCGTCGGTCTGGACGAGGTCGACGCGGTAGCCGAGCTCCTCCTTGAGGAGCTGCTCGGCCACGGCGACGTTCGCCTGGGCGCCGACCCAGGACTGGACGGAGAGCGTGACCGTCCTGACCCCGGCGGGGGCCGCGAACGGCGAGGCCTGCTTGGTCATGTCGGCGGCGCCGCAGCCCGCCGTGGCGAGCAGCGCGGCGGCCGACGACAGCGCCGTGATCAGGCGCGTACGGGAGCGGTTCATCTCAGCTCTCCTGTCGCTGGCGGCGGGTGGTGGGCTGGGTGACCCGGTCGAGCATCAGGCCCAGGCAGACGATGGCCGCTCCGGCGACGAGGCCGGTGGCCAGGTCGCCCTGGGCGAGGCCGAGGACGACCTCGTAACCGAGTGCGCCGGAGCCGACGAGCCCGCCGATGATGACGACGGCGAGGACCAGCACGACCGCCTGGTTGACCGCGAGCAGCAGGGAGGGCCTGGCCAGCGGGATCTGGACCTGGCGCAGTTGCTGGCCGGGGGTCGCGCCGAGCGAGCGGGAGCACTCCATCGCCGCCGGGTCGACGCCCCGCAGGCCCTGGGTGGTGATGCGGATGACGGCGGGCAGCGCGTAGACGACCGCGGCGGCGGCGGCGGGGGCGCGGCCGACGCCGAAGAGGGCGACGACGGGGATCAGGTAGACGAACTGCGGCATCGTCTGGAAGACGTCCAGGACCGGTCGCAGCAGCCTCTCCAGGCGTTCGCTGCGGGCCGCGCCGATGGCGACGCCGAAGCCGATGACCAGGGTGACCGCGACGGCGGCGAGCACCTGGCTGAGGGTGTCCATGGAGGGTTCCCACACGCCGAGTACGCCGATCGCGGCCATGGCGAGGACGGCGGTGGCGGCGGTGCGCCAGGTGCCGATGGTCCAGGCGAGGGCGGCGACGATGAGGAGCACCGACCACCAGGGCAGCCCGGTGAGCCCGCTGCGCAGCGGGTTGAGGACGCCGCTGGTGAAGTGGGAGGCGAGGTCGGCGGTGCCGCCGACGACGGGCACCCCGGTGTAGAGGTGGTCGACCATCCAGTCCTTGGCGGTGTTCACCGGTCCGGCGATGGCCACGGTCACGTCCTCGGGCCAGACCCGGCCGTCGGTGGCCCGTCCGACGACGGCGACGGCCGCGGTGACCACGGCGGCCAGGGTCCAGCCGCGCCAACCGCGCAGCAGGGCCGGGCCGGTGGGCTCGGCGCCGATGCGGCGGCCGGCGGCCTCCGTCGTACGGTCCAGCACGACGGCCAGCAGCACGATCGGGATGCCCGCGGCGAGGGCGGCGCCGACGTCCACGGAGGACAGCGCCTGGTAGACGCGGTCGCCGAGGCCGCCCGCGCCGATCACGGACGCGATGACGGCCATCGACAGGGCCATCATGATGGTCTGGTTGAGACCGAGGAGCAGTTCCTTGCGGGCCAGCGGCAGCCGGGCGCTCAGCAGGTGCTGCCTGCCGGTCGCGCCGAGCGAGGCGACGGCCTCCATGACCCCGCTGTCCGCGCCGCGCAGGCCCAGCGCGGTGAGCCGGGCCATCGGCGGAGCCGCGTACACGACGGTGGCGAGGACCGCTCCGGGCACGCCGATGCCGAAGACCAGCACCACGGGCAGCAGATACGCGAAGGCGGGCAGCACCTGCATGGTGTCGAGGACCGGCCGCAGCACGCGGAACGTGCGGTCGGACAGTCCGGCCGCCAGGCCGAGGAGCAGGCCCAGCACGACGGAGGCGAGGACCGCGACGACCATCAGCGCGAGCGTCTGCATGGTCGGCACCCACATGCCGAGCAGTCCGCAGACCAGGAACGAGACGGCCGCGGTGAGGGCGAGCCGGATCCCCGCGACGCGCCAGGCGACGGCGGCGGCGAACACCGTGACACCGGCCCAGCCGAGGGCCAGGAGGACCAGATAGACGCCGCGTACGGAGAGCACGACGGCGTTGCTGATGTGGCCGAAGAAGTAGAGGAACAGCGGGTGGCTGTCGCGGTTGGAGACGATCCAGTCCGTCACGTCGCCGAGCGGCGCCGAGAGGTCGGCGGTCAGTGCGTCGGGCCAGACGCCGCCGCCCCAGCGGCTGTGCACGACGGGGACGACGACGGCGGCGACGAGCGCGAGCAGCAGGAGCTTGGCCGCGGCCGGGCGGTCGCGGAGGGCGGCCACCGGTCCTCGGCGTGCGCCCGCCCGCACGGCGCGGGCCGGGGTGGCCTGTGCGGTGGCCATCAGAGGGTCACCTCGCGGGAGCCGTCCGGCGCGTCCGGCGCGGCGGGCGCGTCAGGGGCGTCGGTGGCGGTGGCGGCGGTGGTCGCCTCGCCGGGTCCGGTCGTTCCGGCGACGACGTCGAGCAGGCACGCGTGGTCGACGACGCCGACGAGCCGGCCGCCGTCCATCACCCGGGCGGCGGGGTCGCCGGAGCGGGAGACCGCCTCGATGGCCTCGGAGACGGTGGCGTCGGGCCGTACGGCCGGGCCGCGCTCGCTCTCCCCGGCGAGCGCGGGGCGCATGGCGGTGGCGACGGTGAGGACCTGCTCGCGCGGCACGTCACGGACGAACTCGCGGACGTAGTCGTCGGCGGGCGAGCCCACGATCTCCTCGGGGGTGCCGAGCTGGACGATTCCGCCGTCGCGCATGAGCGCGATCCGGGTGCCCAGACGCAGCGCCTCGCTGAGGTCGTGGGTGATGAAGACCATGGTGCGGCCCTCCTCGCGGTGCAGCCGGACCACCTCGTCCTGCATCTCGCGGCGGATCAGCGGGTCCAGCGCGCTGAACGGCTCGTCGAAGAGGAGGACGGACGGGTCCACGGCGAGCGCGCGGGCGAGCCCGACGCGCTGCTGCTGGCCGCCGGAGAGCTGGGAGGGACGGCGGTCCTCCAGACCGGCGAGGCCGACCTTCTCCACCAGCTCGGCCGCCTTCACCCGGCGTTCGGCCTTGCTGAGGCCCTGGATCTCCAGGCCGTAGGCGACGTTGTCCAGCACCGTGCGGTGCGGCAGCAGTCCGAAGTGCTGGAAGACCATCGCGGCGCGGTGGCGGCGCAGTTCGCGCAGCCGGGCCCGGTCCATCGCCAGGACGTCCTCGCCGTCGATGGCGAGGGTGCCGCTGGTCGGCTCGATCAGCCGGGTCAGACAGCGTACGAGGGTCGACTTGCCGGAGCCCGACAGGCCCATGACGACGAAGACCTCGCCCTTGCGGACGTCGAAGGAGACATCGCGGACGGCGGCGGTGCAGCCGGTGGCCTCGCGCAGTTCGGCGGGCGGGAGCGCGGCGTGCTCGCTGCCGGGGATCCGGTCGGCCTTGGGGCCGAAGACCTTCCAGAGGTTGCGTACGGAGAACACGGCGTTCTCGTCGGTCGCGGTGGCCCCCGCGTTCCCGGCGGGCTCGGTGGCCTCGACGGTCTTGGTTCCGGTCATCGGACATCGCCTCCGGTGCTGGTGCTGGTTCCCGCGGCCGGCGCGGTGTCACGCGCCTGGTCCGCGAGGAGTTCGGCGCACTTCTCGCCGACCATGAGGACGCCGATCATCGGGTTGACGGCGGGCATGGTCGGGAAGACGGACGCGTCGGCGATCCGGATGCCCTGAAGGCCGCGGATGCGCAACTGCGGGTCCACGACGGCCTCGTGGTCGTCGGTGGCGCCCATCTTGCAGGTACCGGCCGGGTGGTAGACGGTGTGGGCGACCTTGCGGGCGTACTCGCTGATGTCCTCGTCCGAGGTGACCTCGGGCCCGGGGCAGACCTCGCGCTTGAGCCAGTGGGCGAGCGGCTCGGTGCGGGCGATCTCCCGGGCGAGCTTGATGCCGTCGACCAGGGTGCGGCCGTCGTGGTCGTCCTCGTCGGTGAAGTAGCGGAAGTCCAGGGCCGGCTTGACCTCGGGGTCGGCGCTCGTGAGGTAGAGGCGGCCCCGGCTGCGCGGCTTGGGGATGTTCGGCGTCATCGACACCCCGTGCTCGGGCTTCTCGTAGCCGAGCCGCTCCGGGTTGTCGGTGAACGGGATCTGGTAGAAGTGGAACATCAGGTCCGGGCCCCGGGATTCGGGGTCGCGGCGGACGAAGAGTCCCGCGTCGGAGTCCATCGCGGAGTTCTCCGGGATGGGCCCGTCGGTCTCCCAGACGATGACGGACTCGGGGTGGTCGAGCAGGTTCTCGCCGACGCCCGGGAGGTCGTGGCGCACCTCGATGCCCAGCGCGGCCAGGTCCTCGCGCGGGCCGATCCCGGAGTGCATCAGCAGCCGGGGCGTGTCCACCGCTCCGGCGCAGACGATGACCTCGCGGGCGGCGCGCAGCAGGATCTCCTCGCCGTCCTTCGTACGGACGTGTACGCCGGTGGCGCGGGTGCCGTCGAACTCCAGGCGGTACGCCCAGGTCTCCAGCAGGATCTTGAGGTTCGGGCGGTCGCCGGCCTCGATGTGCGGGTGGAGGTAGGCGACCGAGGCGGAGGAGCGCTTGTTGTTCTCGGGGTGGTAGGCGAGGTCGAAGAAGCCGACTCCCTCGTGGAACGGCTTGCTGTTGAAGCTGTCCACGCGCGGTACTCCGGCCGCCTCCTGGGCGGCGTCGACGAAGTCGCGGGCGATGGCGTTGCGGTCCTTCTCGTCGACCGGGACGATGTTGTTGCGCAGCTTGGCGAAGTACGGGTCCATCGCGGCCGCGTCCCAGCCCTCGGCGCCCGCCTCGGCCCACTCGTCCCAGTCGCCGGGCAGCGGCTTGAAGCTGATGAGGGTGTTGTGCGAGGAGCACCCGCCGAGGACCCGGGCGCGGCTGTGCCGGATGTGGCTGTTGCCGCGCGGCTGCTCGGTGGTGGGGTAGTCGTAGTCGAGGTCGCCGCCGAGGAGGCCGAGCCAGCGGCGCAGCGTGAGCACGTCGTCGCGGTCGATGTCGGTGGGGCCGCCCTCGATGACCGTGACGGTGACGTCCGGGTCCTCGGTGAGCCGGGAGGCGATGACCGATCCGGCGGTGCCGCCGCCGACGATCACGTAGTCGGCCACGGGGCCGTCGGGGACTGCGGTGCTGCGGGGGGTGGAAGGCATCGGTCACTGCTCCTTCTGCAAGGTTCGTGCGTGTACGTGGTGCTGCGAACAGCCGGGCGGGACCGGACGGCGGGTGTTCCGTCCGGCCCCCGCAGGCGTCAGCCGGCGAACCAGCGCTGGGGACGCGGGTTCAGGTTCTGGTAGATGTGCTTGGACTCGCGGTACTCGGCGAGCCCCGTCGGTCCGAGCTCGCGCCCCGTGCCGGACTTCCCGAAGCCGCCCCACTCGGCCTGCGGGAGGTAGGGGTGGTAGTCGTTGATCCAGACGGTGCCGTGGCGCAGCCGTCCGGCGACCCGGCGGGCCCGGCCCGCGTCGGTCGTCCAGACCGCGCCGGCGAGGCCGTAGTCGGTGTCGTTGGCCAGCGTGATGGCCTCTTCCTCGGTACGGAAGGTCTCGACGGTGAGAATCGGGCCGAAGGTCTCCTCGCGGACCACCCGCATCTCGCGGTGGCAGCCGTCGAGGACGGTCGGCCGGTAGAAGTAGCCGCCCTCGGGCCGTACGTCGTTCGGCTTCGGGCGTTCGCCGCCGGCCCGGACGATCGCGCCCTCCTCGCGGGCGGAGGCGACGTACATCTCGACCTTGGCGAGCTGCTGGGCGGAGACGAGGGGGCCGCACTCGACGCCGTCGATGGTGCCCCGGCCGAGGCGGATGGCGTCGGCGCGGCGGGCCAGCTCGGTGACGAACCGCTCGCTGACGCTGTCCTGGATGATCAGGCGGGCGCCGGCGGAGCAGACCTGGCCGCTGTGGAAGAACGCGGCGTTCAGCGCCTGGTCGACGGCGGTGTCGAAGCCCTCGTCGGTGGCGCAGGCGTCGGCGAAGACCACGTTGGGGTTCTTGCCGCCGAGCTCCAGGGCGACCTTCTTCACGGTCGGCGCGGCCGCCTGGGCCACCTTCGTACCGCTGGCGAGGCCGCCGGTGAAGGAGACCAGGTCGACGTCCGGGTGCTCGGAGAACCGGGCGCCCACCGGGTCGCCCGCGCCGGTGACCAGGTTGGCGGCGCCGTCGGGCAGTCCGGCCTCGGAGAGCAGCCGGATCAGGTGGACGGTGGAGAGCGGGGTGACCTCGCTGGGCTTGAGCACGAAGGTGTTGCCGGCGGCGAGGGCCGGGGCGATCTTCCAGCTGGCCTGGAGGAGGGGGTAGTTCCAGGGGGCGATCAGGGCGCAGACGCCGACGGGCTCGTGGACGACGATGCTGTGGACGTCGGGGTCGCCCGCGTCGACGACCCGGCCGCCGCTCTCGTTCATCACGAGGTCGGCGAAGTAGCGGAAGGCGTTGGTCACGTCGTCGACGTCGACCCGGCCCTCTTCCAGGGTCTTGCCGGTGTCGCGGCTCTCGGTGATCGCGATCTCCTCGCGGTCCCGCTGGAGCAGCTCGGCGACCCGGCGCAGCAGCCCGGCCCGCTCGGCGACGGGCTTGTGCGGCCAGGGGCCGTCGTCGAAGGCGCGCCGCGCCGCCGCGATCGCCGCATCGGCGTCCTCGGCCCCGCCCTCCGCGACGACGGCCAGGACCGTGGCGTCGGCGGGGTCGAGGACCTCGCGCGTCGCGCCTGATCCGGCGGCCCGCCAGGTGCCGTCGATGTGGATGGTATTGAGCGCCGACATGTCGATTTTCGCCTTCCGTGCCTGAAATGCCCCCTCCGGTTCGGCCGGGGCATGCTGCGCGGTGGACCGGGGTACGGCACACCAGCGGCCTGGACCCCTCCCCGGTCCGGCGGAATGTATGCCGAGAATTTCACGCAGAGTGATGCGCCTCACGCGTGGCGGCCTCTTCGGAGCGCTTCGCGGGGCTCCGCGCGGGGCGGCCCGGTGCTGGTCAGGCGAGTGGTACCGGGCGCGCCAGCAGATGGGCGGCCCGCTCCCACACCTCCGGCCCCTCCCCCGCGACAGCGGCGGCGAACCGCTCCGGGCGGGCGAGGAGCCGCCGGTGGCCGGGGTGGAGCGCGGTGTGCGCCTGGAGCCAGCCCGCCAGGACGTGCGGATCCCCCGGCGCGTCGGACCAGCGCTGCCGGTACGCCTCCCGTGCCGATGCGGCCTCACCATGGACCAGCAGGACGTCGGCGCGGCACGGCTCGGCCCCCTGGCGGACGCCGGAGGGGGCGCGGACGCCGGAAGGGGCGCGGACGTCGGAAGGAGCACGGGCACCGGAGGGAGCGCGGGCCCCGGAGGGTACGGAGACCGGGGCGAGGTCCGGGGCGAGGTCCGGGGCGAGGTCCGGGCGGAGGTAGAGCGCGCCCCGCACATCCTGCCAGTGGGTGCGCTCCGCGGCCGGGACGAGCCGGGGCGGCCGGGCCGGCGGGAGCGGCGTTCCGGAGCGCAGCGCCGCCGCCAGCCCGGCGCGCTCCTCGTCCGCGCACCGCAAGTGGCGCAGCCGCCACTCGGCCCGGTGGCCGGCCGCCGCCGCACGGGCCCGCGCCACGGCCCGCCCGTCCACCGGTTCGCGCAGCCAGCCGTCGACGGTGCGGGTGAGCCCGGCGACCAGTCGGCGGCCGGGGCCGGTGAGCGTGGCGCGGGTCGCCAGGGTCCGCAGGACCGTACGGGTCTGGATGCGGCGGAGCGCGAACCGGAAGGGCGCCAGGTCCAGCGGATCGGCCGCCCGGTCCCCGATCCGGTCCCGCCAGAACCCGGCGACGCCGACGAACGCGTACGCCCCGTGGAGGAGCCCCGGCAGATGGCGCGGGTCCGGGCGCCACGGGGCGTAGTGCTCCTCCGTACGGTCGTCGTCGAGCATCGCGAAGAGGTGGAGCAGCGCGCCGAGTTTGCTGTGCTGGAACTCGTGGACCATCGTTTCGGCGAGCGCGGCGCCGTTCGGCGGCTCTGCCACCACCATGGAGCCGAACGCGTCCGCCGTGGAGGCGCTGAGCCCCTCGACGGGTCCGTTCGGCAACCGTCCGGGCCAGGGCACGATGCGCCTGACCTCCTCGGGGCGCAGCGTGCCGGGGCCGGTGGAGCCGGAATCAGGCGTGGCATCGGCTCCGGCTCCGGAGCCGGAGCCGGAGCCGGAGCCGGAGCCGGGGACAGAGGTCGGGCCGGAGTCGAGCAGCGCGGCCGCTTCGGTGAACAGCCGCTGCCAGGCGCCGAGTTCCCGCACGGTGAGCCGACGGGGCGGAATCGGGCGGTCGAGGTCGCGGTAGGGGTCGGTGTCGTCGAGGGCGACCTCAGGCCCGCCCGGCCGGATCGACAGCCGGTGCGTCGGCCACCACACGGCGCTCTGCGGTGCGGTGAGCGGGCGCACGGTCAGCGCGATCGCGCCCGTGCCCCGTACGGTCGGGGCGAGGAGCAGCTCGCCCTCCCGCACGCGCGCGCGGACCGGCTGGAAGCCCGGCAGCGGAGTGCCCGGCAGCTGAGCGAGACCGAGCGTCGGCAGGGAGACCGCGCCTTCTCTCGCGGGCACGACGAGGTCGGCGGCCGTCCCGGCGCGCAGCGCGGCCACCAGGGCGACGGCGGCCAGGTGCCCGGCGTCCACCCAGAGCGGCGGGCCGACGGCGGACCCGTGCAGGCGGCGCAGGGTGTGGGCGAGCCAGCTACCCACCTGCGGGCTGAGCAGCAGCTCCTCGGCGCAGCCCGGCTTCCGCGCCTCGGCCTGCTCCACGGTCCGCCAGACGGCACCGAGGTCGGCGGGGCCGAGCAGGGTGGGCCGCTCCTCCAGCCGGCTCAGCAACTCGCCGATCAGGAGGAGGCGTCGGGACCGCTCGCCCTTCGCGAGGAAGCCGATGGCGTCCACCGACCCGCCGCCCGCGGCCAGTTCGTCGAACCAGTGGCCGGGCATCCGTATCGGTGCGCGCACCCGCTCTCCTCTGTCGTGGTCCCGACGTGCCCCTGCGGGGTCTCTCCCGGGCGGGCCGCACAGCGCTCAGTCGGCGCGAGCGGTGGGCGGTTCGGACAGCGTGCTGGTGCGCGCTCTTCGGATCTCCTCCAGCAGACGCTGTCCGGGAGCGGGAGCGAGGGCGCGCACGGCGGCGACGCCCACCTCCGCGAGGTCCGCGACATCGGACTCCAGGTAGTCGGCCGGATCACCGGCCGATGCCGTCTGCTGCAAGGCCTGTTCCCCCTTATCGGTCCGGCGGCACACGATGCCACCCGTCCTCCCCATCATGACGAATAGGTTGCCTTCCGGAAACCCGTGCGATCACGCCGCACGATCACGGGCCCGGTCGGCCCTCGTCCAGGAACTCCCGCAGGGCTTCCTCCAGTTCGGCGGCCCGGTCCGGGTCGTCGTCGAGCAGCGTGACGACCCGGTAGAGCTCCCAGGGGCCTTCCGGGCGCCGCCGCAGCGTCCGCAGGATGCCCAGAATGTCCGTACGGGGCACCGCGTGCCGCGGCATGCGGGCCACCAGGACGGGATCCAACTCCGCTACCATCGCCTGGCGTTCGTCGCGGTCGCTCATCAGCGGATAGGCGAGGAGCGCTTCGACCACCCGGACCAGCCCGCCGCCCGCCCGGTCCCGCCCGGGGCCGTTCCCGTTCCGTGGTGCGGGCGGGGCGGGCAGATGTTCCGTGTGTCCGGGGCGGTGCAGCTGGAGCGTGGGGAGCTGGGTGGAGCCTCCCTCGGCGCGCAGCCGGTCGAAGTGGCCCCGGACGGCCGCGAAGAGCGCCTCCGGGTCGGGGGCCGGGCCGCCGGGCAAGGTGGCCAGTTCGCGCAGGAGGATGTCCGAGAAGACACCCTGACCGCGTACGGGGTCGTTGGCCGCGCGCTGTCCCCGGTCGGCGGCCAGCAGCACGCTCTGCCGGTGGACCCGCAGGCGCTGCCCGGCGGGAAGGCTCCCGTCCGGGATCGTGACGGCCGGGCGGTGGCGCTCCTCGAAGGTCTGGCAGGCGTCGACGACCCAATTCTGCTCCGCGAACCCGGGCAGGACATCGCTGCTCAGGCGGCGGCGGGCGGACTCCAGGTCGATGTTGCGGCGGTCCGCTTCCGTGGCGTCGGCGCAGTAGAGCCGCAGGTGTTCGTCCCGGTCCAGGACGCCGTGCCCGCCCCACCAGATCCAGAGCATGTCCCCCTGGCGGGCGGGCAGTTCGTGGACCAGTGCCCGGCGCAGGGTCTCGTGGTCGGCGCCGCGGTGGCCGGTGACCGCGTCCGGGCCCTGCGCCGGGGCGAGGTGGAGCAGGATGTTGGCGTCCGGGACGCCCGTGGAGCGCAGCCAGTCCCGGAAGCGCAGGGCGTCGCGGACCGGGCCCGGCAGCGTCCAGCGGGGCCCCGCCGCATAGGCCTCGACGCCGACGACGAGCGCCACCACCCGGGCGGGGTCGACGGTGTGTGCGCTCAGGCCGGCCGAGTGGGCCGGGCCCGCGCTCACGGCAGCCGCTCCGCGATGGCGCGGTAGACGGCCGGGTCGCTCCAGTAGGCGCTGTGGGCGGCGGGGAACGGCTGCCGGTTGTCCGTCGCGATGTCCTCGGCCCGGCCGGGGAACACCGGTGCGGCGGCGAATCCGAGCAGATCGCGGCGGTCGTGGAGGTTGAGCCAGCCGGGGACGTGGGCGGGCAGGGGCTCCGGGTGGTCGAGGTGGGGCAGCGCCCCCGTCTCGTACAAGAACGGCGCCTGCGAGCCGACCGTGACCAGCAGCCGGACGCCGGGCAGTGGGGCCTCGATCAGGGTGTCGAGGGCGATGATCCCGCCGAGGCTGTGGCCGAGCAGGACGACCGGGGGCTCCACGGCGGCGACCAGCTCGCGCAGGGCGGTGCGCAGGGGGCCGCCGCGTACGAGGAACTTGAGCACATCGCCCGCCGCCGGATGGGCGGCCCCGGTGAGCGCGCGGCGGCGGCGCACCGCGTAACGAGAGCCGAGCCGCAGCACGGGCCGGCCGATCAGCCGGCCCACCGGCCCCCGGGTGGAGCCGGACGCGGTGGCGCCGAGCTCCCGGGCGATCCGGTCCACGGCGGCGTCGCGCGCCACGCCGTCGCAGACGACGGGCGCGTCCTCTGCCAGTGCCGCCCCGATCACGGCCGCTGCCAACGCGCGGGCCAGCAGCGGCGCCAGGTCTTCGGGGTCCAGGGCTTCGGCGGCCGGGGCGAGCAGGTGGCTGCGGGCGAGGTCGGCGGCCCGTGCCCCGAGGCCGGGCCCCAGCTCCGGGGCGACGCTCTCGCCGCGGGCCGCCAGCCGGACCAGCCGGTCCCGGAACTCCTCGTCCGGGAAGGCCGCGCCCGGGGGTATCGCTCCCGAGGGGCCGCGTGTGGCGGCGAGGGCCAACTCCGCCTCCGGGTCGCCGTAGAGGCGCTCCCAGGCGGCGGTCTCCGCGTCCTCGCCGTCATCCTCGCCCGCCACGTCCCGTTCGGTGGCCCCGGCCCCGTCCGGCGGAATGCTGGCCCCGCCCGCCGCGAGCCGGGCGCCGTGCCGCTCGCCCCAGTCGAGCGGCACGACCCGCACCCCCGGGGCGGCCTCGGCGAGCGAGGCCGTGACCCGTGCGTTCAGTGCCTCGGTGTGCGGCGGCCGTACGCCCGTGCCGTGGATGAATATGACCGTGGTCATGCGTCGCCCCCCGTCAGCGGCGTTCCCGCCGGCCGCAACCCGTCACACGTCTACCGTCACCGGCCTACCGGCCTGCCCGTCACACGTCCGGTGCCGGCGGCCTCCCGGCCCCGCCCCCGTACCCGTCCGTCACCTCACAACGGGATCACCGTCGCGTCGTACTCGATGCGCTGGTGCAGCCGGGCCGAGGTGCGCCACGGGTGCTCCTCGCCCAGAACACGCGTCAGGCCTTCCACCGCAAGGGTGTTGAGCCGGTCCGCCTCCGCCGAGTGACCCAGTCCGCGATGGTCCAGGGAGAGGTTCGCGACGCAGACCAGGGTGAAGGGGTGGTCCTCGCCCGCCACCTCGGTGAGCAGGGGCAGCGTGGCGCTGTCGACCTCCAGGGCGCCGGCGAAGTCCAGCCTGGCGTAGTGGTCGTTGGCCCGGCCGAACGCGGCGGCCAGAGAGTAGACGTGCCGCTCCCCCAGGTCCGCCCGGAGCCGCTCCCCCGCGACCGTGTCCAGCCGCTCGGCCTCCTCCACCTCGCCCAGGGCCCGCAGGGTGGCGGCCACGTTGATCATGGCGCACAGGGTGTACGGGTGGTGCTCGCCGAAGATGTCCCGGTAGCCGTCGAGGGTCTGCCGGCCGAGGCGGCGGGAGTCCTCCAGCCTGCCCGCGATCCGGCGGTCGACGACCGCCGCCAGGGCCGCCCCCAAGGTTTCCGGGTACGCCGCGCCGTACCTGCTGGTGAAGCGCTCCAGGATCTCCTCGACCAGCTCCGCCGCCCCCTCCAGGAATCCGGCCCGGCGCCGGCAGATCGCCAGGTTCAGCGCGGCCCGGATGGTCGCCGCGTTGGTGGGGCCGAAGTGGGTGCGGTAGGTCTGGTAGGTCGACTCCTGAAGGGCCCTGGCCTCCAGGAAGTCACCCGCCTCGCGGGTGTCCACCGCCAGGGCGCTCAGGGTGTTGACGGTGAGCCCGCTGGTCGGTCCGTAGAGCAACTCCCGCTGCCTGGCGGACTCCCCGTCGATCTCCCGCGCCTGCCGGAAGTCGCCGTTCACCCGCAGCGAGAGGCCGTAGCTGTGGGCCGCGCTCAGCGTCGTCGGATCCTCCGGACCGTAGAGGTCGCTCGCCCGCTCGAAGGCCTCCGCGCTCAGCTCGCGGGCGGCGTCGAAGTCGCCCCGGTACCGCAGCGAGCCGGCCAGCTGGAGCATGGAGTCGATCACCTCCTCCTCGGGGATCGGCGCGGTGCGCGAGACTTCCATGGCCTGTTCGCTCAGCGCCGCGGCCTCCGCGATCCGGCCGAGGTGATGGAGGTAGAAGCCGAGCATCTTGGTGATCCGGATGACGTGCAGGTCGTCCTCGGCGGACTGCTCGCTCCAGGCCTTCCACGCCTGCCGGGTCAGGTCCGCGCCCGCGTCGTGGGCGCCCCAGTAGTAGAGGAAGGTGACCATGTCGAAGACCAGGTCGCGCACCCAGGCGTCCGAGCTGTCGACCGCGCCGGAGGCGATCATGTGGGGCAGCAGTCCGAGGTAGGTCGACCACTGTTCCGGTGAGGCGGGCAGGCCCGGCTTGGCGGTGGTCAGGAGCAGATGGGCGGCGTTGCGCATCCGCTCCCGCTCCTCCGGCTCCAGCCGGGCGACGATCACGTTCTGCATGAGCCGGTGCATCTGGAGCGTGCCGGCCTTGTGGTCGAGGCGGACCAGCGAGAGCTTGCTCAGGTCGCGGGTGGCGCGGGCGAGCAGCAGCGGGTCGCGGAGCACGGGGTCCAGCTCGGGGGTGATCTGGACGTTGCGGCCGCCGCGGAGCATGTTCAGCGGGATGGGTTCGGGTGCCATGCAGGCGCAGATCTGCAGGAGTTGGCGGGCGGCCGGGTTCTCGGCGGTGAGCCTGCCGAGCGAGATGTCCCAGACCGCGGCGACGGGCAGCGGGTAGTCGGGGGACGGGGCCAGTTCGAGGATCTCGGGGCGGCGCTCGTCCAGCAGCTGGAGGTACTCGTCGACCGGCATGCCGGTGGCGGCGTGCCAGGCGCCGGCCTGCTCGACGGCCAGCGGCAGATCGCCGAGCGCCTCGGCGAGCCGGCCCGCGTCCTCGGTGCTCAGCCCCCGGGCCCGGCGCTGGAGCAGGGCGATGCTCTCCTCGCGGTCGAAGACGTCGACGCTCAGCGGCGTGGCGACCCGCTCCCACTCGCGGTTGCGCGAGGTGACGATGATCTTTCCGGGGCCGCCGTTGGGGAAGTACGAGCGCACCGCCTCGATGTCCTCGGCGTTGTCGAAGACCAGCAGCCAGTTGTCGAAGGGCTTGCCGGTGCGCAGGGCCTCGCGGACGGCGGGCACGGCGGTGTTGGCCTGCGGGCCCACCTGTAGTCCGAGGCCGGCCGCCAGCTCGGCGAGCGCGGCCAGGATCAGGCTTTCCTGTTCGGCGGGGATCCACCAGATGACGTTGTAGTCGCCACTGTGGCGGTAGACGTACTCCACCGCGATCTGTGATTTGCCCACGCCGCCGAGGCCGTGCAGAGCGTGCGGGAGGACCGCCGTCGTCTCGTCCTCGGTCAGCTGCCGCTCCACGGCGGCGAGAAGCGCCTCGCGGCCCGTGAAGTTGGGGTTCTTGGGCGGCACATTGCCCATGATCTTCGGCTGGCCCGAACGGACGAAGCGTGCTTCCGGCGTTTTGACTTCCATCTCCTTGTGGGCCCTCCGGGCGGTGTCTTCAGCTGGTGCCGAGGGGTCAGCTGCTGGTGGTGTCGTGGGCGGCACGGGTCCTCCTGGTGAAACGACGCTGTCCGGTGGCAGCTTTGCCCAATTCGGGGCGTCTTTCATCGGTTTCGCACCCATCTCACCCGGCTGGGCAGGGGGCTCGCCCGGCGGGCGCACCAGGCGGGCCGCCACCCGGGCGGCGCGGCCTGCGTACGGGCCGGCCAGCGCGCGCAGGACCGCCAGTTCGATCCGGAGCCAGGGGCGGGCGCCGGGTTCCGTGCCGGGCAGGGCGGTGCGCACCGGGTCGTGGAGGGCCGCGCGGAGCCGGGCGCCGTATCCCTTGCCCGTACGCAGTTCCGCCAGCAGGCCTACGGTGCGGGCGAGTTGGGTTCTGGTGCTGGTGGCGAGCAGCGCTTCGCGCACATCGTCGGCGAAGTCGGGGCCGCCCTCGGCCTCGGCGCCCCAGTCGATCAGACCGCCCATCATGACCTCGGCGATGTGCTCGGGCCCGGCGTCCGGCAGGGCCAGCTCGCGCAGCTCCTCGATGACGGCGAAGTCCATCGGGGCGAGGGCCAGCAGCCCGGCGAGCTGCCGGGCCAGGGGGCTGGCGAGCGAGCGGAACCTGCGTACGGCCGCGGCAGCCGCGCGGGGGCCGTCGACGACCGGGGTGCGCAGCCCGGGGGCGGATGCCCCCTTGGCCATCGCGCCCGCCAGGACGACCGGCAGGGTCCGTCGCACCCCGCGTTCGCCGGTCACCAGGTCGGCCCAGGCCCGGAAGGATCCGGCGCGGACGCTGAGCACCGGTACGGGCACGGTGTCGTCGTCCGGTTCGGGCAGCGGCCGGACGGGGTCGTGGGCGCCGTGCGGCGGGCGGCAGTGGAAGCGCCGGTTCGGCGCGCCGAAGCCGCCGGCGTCCAGCTGGGCGCGGAAGGGGAACAGCGAGGAGCGGTGGCGCAGATAGGGCGGCAGGAGGTGGACGAGCGCGGTGGGCCCGCCCGAGGTGAGCCGGCCGAGTAACCGGTCGGCTCCGGGGCCCGCCCAGCCGTGGGCGAGCCCGTCCGTGACGACGAGGAAGAGCCGGGCGCTCCGGCCGTCGAGCAGTTCGGCGGGGTCGCCGTCGCGCCCGCCGGGCCAGCGCAGGGCGGGTTCTCCGTCCGCGGCGGGCAGGGTCACGCCGACGGTGCGGACGTCGCGGAAGGCCCCGCTGCGGGCGGCCTCGTCGGCGATCTGCCGGACGGTGCCGTGCCACGGCGGCATGGTGGGGGCGCCGTCGACGAGGAGCACCAGGTCGAAGGCGCGCTCGCGGTCGGGGAGGAAATAGGGGACCCAGAGCCCGTCGGTGAGCCCGTGCTCGGCGGTGCTCTCCTCGTCCAGCACGCCGCGACCACCGGTGGGCACCCGGCGGCCCAGCCCACGCAACGACCTGGCCAGCCGCAACGGGGCCGTCCGCACGGCCCGGTCGCGCCCGGCGCCCGGCAGCCGGCCGGGGCCGGTGCGCGTGCGCTCCTCGACGGTCCGGATCTCCCGTTCGTACGCCGCGGGCCCCGGCAGCCCGGAGGCTCCGGGCACGGCGTCGGGCGCGGGGGCGGACGGTGCGTCGGGGACCGGGCCGAGCAGGGACTCGGGTGTATCGGCGTTCGGTGGCTCATCGAGGGACGGGCGGGCGGGGCGGGGCGCGTCGAGGCGCCGTTCGGCGTGGGAAGGGTGGTCCGGGGCGGGCCCGGTGGTGCGGTGGGCGTCGAGCCGGGCGGCGGCGAGCCAGGCGGCGTCGGCGAGCTCCGTCCAGTCGGCGCCGCCCGGGTCGTACGGGCTGCCGTCCTCGTGTCGGTCGCCGGTGGCGCGATCGGGGGAGGCGGCCGGCGCGGACGCGGGGTCCGGAGCGCGCTCCCTGGGCAAGCCGTTCATCAGCGGCCCTTCGAGAGGTCTCGGAGGAGCATCTCGACGAGCTTACGCCCGTCGGCATCGGGTTGAAAACCGCCCGCGGTCGTCAGCTGGACGGCGTTGAGCAACTGGTCGATCGACTGGGTGCCGCCGCCGCGCTGCCGGTTGACGAACTCGTCCACCAGCGCCTCGACGCCTTCCGGGCGTTGTCGCAGATGGCTGACGACGATGCCGATCAGCTGCTCGCGGCCCGGCGGCTCCATCTCCAGCGGCAGGCAGCGGCGGCGGAACGCGGCCGGGAACTCCCGTTCGCCGTTGCTGGTGATGACGACGACGGGGAACTGCGCGCATTCCACCCGGCCGCCCTCGATCCTCGCCGTGCCGCGCGGGTCGTCGGTGAACACGGTCGCCGACTCCTCGTTGCTGCGGACGAGTTCGGGGATCTCGTAGCTGCCGTTCTCCAGGACGTGCAGGAGGTCGTTGGGCAGGTCGATGTCGCTCTTGTCCAGCTCGTCGACGAGCAGCACCCGGGGGCGTTCGTGGGCGAGCAGGGCCGTGCCGAGCGGGCCGAGGGTGACGAAGTCGCCGAGCGCGGGCGGCCCTTGGCCGGTCACACCGCGTTCGTCCGCGTCCTCGCCGGCACCGTCCGGTGCCGGGCCGTGCGCGTTCCCGGCGTCGGCGGCCCGCCAGGCCGCGATGGCCTGGGCACGGCCGATCGCGTCGTACGCGTACAGGCCGCCCCTGAGCGTGCTGCGGCTGACGACGCTCCAGGGCAGGACCCGGCCGAGCCCCAGCTCACGGGCGATCAGATAGGCCAGGGTGGACTTGCCGACGCCCGGCGGACCGGTGATGAGCAGCGGGCGGCGCAGCAGCAGGGCCGCGTTGACCGCGTCGATCTCCTCGCGGCGGAGTTGCGGCCCGTCCTGGACCCGGCCGAGGCGGCGCTCGGCGGCGCGGTCGTCCTCGGGCGGTGGCGGCTGGAGCGGTTCGCCGGGGAACGTACGCCAGGGCGGCGGCGCGGGCAGCTCCGGCGGCTCGCCCACGGGCGCCTTGCCGGTCGCGTGGAAGACCCACCACGGGGGCGGCGGTGCGGCAGAGGTCGGTCCGGTCATGCCGACAACAACTCCTCACGATCGACCAGTCGGTACGGGTCGTCCCACAAGAACGCGATGTGCCTGCCCACCCACAGCGGGCCGTCCTCGTCGATCTCCGCTCCTATCCTCAACCTGTTCACGGTTTCCGGCAGTTGGGTGTACGGGTGCCCCAGAAGCAGGGTGAGCAGCTCGCTGGAGTGCGAGGTGCTCTCCAGCCTGCGGTCCCAGGCGGCGAGACCGATGCCCTCGACGACGGCGGTCTGCAGCGCCTCCAGGCCGTGCCCCTGGACGGCGGGCGCGTCGAGGATGACCGCGGTCAGCGACTCGTCGCCGGCGAGGTTGGCGCGCCAGCGCTCGAAGCCGTCCCGGTCCGCGCTCTTCCAGCGGTGCGCGGCCGGGGCCGGCGCGGTGCGCAGCCGGTCCCAGCGGGCCTGCCAGCGGCGCAGCTGCCCGGCGTCACCGCGCATCCGGTCCAGGCTGCGCAGATGGACCCGGTAGCGCAGGCCGAGCGGCCAGGGCCTCAGGGCTCCGGTACCCAGTTCCAGGCGGGCCATGTCGTGGTTGAGCAGGTCGAAGGGGAGCAGGAACTCGACGTGGACCGGGCCCTGTTCGTCGATCGCGGGCCGGTCGGCCCACAGCGCCTCGCCCTGCTCGACGGCGCGTTCGACCGCTCCGGCCAGGGTGTCCAGGGTGACGGTCTCCACCTGGCCCGGTTCCGGTCGCCAGTAGCCGGGGGCCTTGTTGATCCAGTGCCGGACGAAGACGTCCGGCGAACCGTCCCGGGCCGGGTCGACCATCACGACCAGGCACCGGGGCACGGTCGGATCGGGGCCGGCGGGCCGCTCCAGGCGTCGTCGGCAGACGGCGAGCGCCTCCGACGCCCCGGGGATCGCCGCCCGGGCGTCGTCGGCCGGTGCGGTGGGGTCGCCCGTCGCCCAGCGGTCCGACCAACGGCGCAGCGGCGCGCCCCGCTCGGCCGACAGGGCGGCGGCCGCCTCGACCAGCACGACCGCGGCCGGAAGACCGTCGGCGCGCGCGGTCATGTCCTGGGCGTGGTCGAAGAGTTCGGCCGGGGTTCCGCCGTCGGGCAGTTCGCCGGGCAGCTCCTCGGCGAGCAGGGCGCGCAGCCGTCCGCCGTCGATGTCCCTCGCCTCGTCGAGCAGCCGGCGCGCCTGCCGGGCGATGTCCTGGGCGAAGACGGGCGCGGGCCAGGGGCCAGGCCGGTCGCCGTCGGTCCGGATGCCCGCCTCGGCGGCGATCCGCTCGGCGTCGTCCTTGCCGGAGACGGCGCGGACCGCGTAGAGGAGCGCCTCGGGGCCGCCGGGCCGGTGGATCACCTTGCGGACCACGTGCATCATGTCGATGCGGGGCGTGCTGTCCGGGTAGGTCAGTTCGATGTCGAGTCGGTACGCCACCGTGTCCACGAACTCGTACCGCTGGCCCCGGTCCTTGACGCAGTCGAGCAGGGTCAGCGCATCGACCAGGGTCTGCACCAGGTCCGGTCCCGGGCGCCCGTGCGGGACAGCGTTCACAGCCGACCATCCCCCGCCGAGTCGGTCCAACTCACATGGCTGACGGCGAAGTTATCACGGTTGAATCTTCGGCAACCAGGATCTTGTCCGGCCCCGTCGCGCCCCTTTCGAACACCGCCTCAGGACCGGGGCACGGCCCCGGTGGGGCGGGCCCGCCGGAACGCCAGGTCCCGTTCGCGGACCAGGCCGTCGGGGCCCGCCGAGCGGAGCACCACGTCCAGGGCGCGGTCGGGGTCGGCGGCGTACACGGTGCTGAACCAGGCCATGTTGGCCTCGACGACGGCCCAGTCGGCCGCTGCGGCAGGCCCTGGGCCGGGTCGGCGCATCCGTCCGACGTCCACGACGACGGCTCCGGGCAGCGTGGCCCCGCACGCGTCGGTGAGCCGGCGGACGAAGGCGCGTACGGCCGCCTCCTGGGGGTGGCCGTCCAGCGGGGCCGCGTCGAGCCGCCCGTACACGGCGTACCGCGATCCGGTGCGGATCTCGCCGTCGAGCAGGAAGAGTCTGAACTCGTCTTCCCAGGTGACCACTTCGCTGATCTGGACGAGCGGATCGCCGGAGCCCGGCGGCGGTGCCGGGATGCACGCGCCGTCCTCGTGGACGGCGGCCGGGAAGCTCTTGTCGGTGGGCGGTTTCACGAAGAGCGGGCCGGTACGGCGGCGGGCCTCGGAGAGGGGAACCCGGCTGATGTCGCGGCCGGTGAAGGCGACCGGAAGGGCGTCCAGCCATCCGTCGTGCGGCTCCAGGAGCGCCACCCCGAGCGGGCCGGCGACCCGGGCGGCGAAGCGCGGGCCTCCGTAGTAGTGCCCGTGCCCGTCCTGCCGCCCGCGGTACCGCTCGGGGACTCCGTCGGCGGGCAGCACGACCACCTCCATGCCGCGTCGGCGTGCCGCTTCGGACAGGAGGGAGGCCGTGCCGGAGCGGTGCGGCGCGAGCGCCAGGAACCCCGGTCCGGATGTCATGCGGCCCCTCCCCTGTCCCGCCGGTCGCGCCGTCAGCCCAGGAGGACGGGGAAGGCGGCCAGGTCGTTCTGCGTCATCACCGGAAGCTTGGTGATCTTTTCGTCCGGGACGGCGAGGCGGAGTCCGGGGAAGCGGGCGAACAGGGCGGGCAGCGCGATGCCGGCCTCGACGCGCGAAAGGGCCGCGCCGGGGCAGATGTGCGGGCCGTGGCCGAAGGTCATGTGGCGGGCCCGCGTGGGCCGGGTGATGTCGAAGGCGTCGGCGTCGGGGCCGTGCTGCTCGGTGTCGCGTCCGATGGCCCGGTAGGAGATGACGACTCCCTCGCCCTTGCGGATCACCTCGTCGCCGACGGCTATGTCCTCGGTGGCGAACCGCATCAGCAGGTGGGTGGTGGGGGTGTCCCAGCGCAGCGTCTCCTCGACCACGGCGTCCCAGCCGATCTGTCCGGCGAGCACCGCGTGGAGCTGGTCGGGGTGGGAGAGGAGGGCCCGCACGGCGTTGAGGACGAGGCCGATGGTGGTCTCGTGACCGGCGGCGACCATGGCCTTGAGGTTGCCCACCACCTCTTCCTCGGTGAGCGGGTCGCCGCCCTCCTCGGCCAGGATCAGCGCGCTGGTGAGGTCGTCGGTGGGCCGGGCGGTCTTCTCCCGGACGAGGTCGGTGTAGAAGACGTCCAACTCGGCCAGCAGCGCGAGTCGTTCGTCCTGCGGGGTGAGCATGGAGAAGAACGCCTTGTACTGCCGGGTGAGCATGGCGTGCTGGGACTCGTCGACGCCCATGAGCATGCCGACGACTTTCATCGGCAGCGGCTGGGCGAACACCGCCTTCAGGTCGACGACGCCGTCCTCGCCCTGCGCGGCTTCGAGGGCGTCGAGCAGCTCCTCGGTGAACTTCTCGATGTCCGGGCGGATCGCTTCGAGGCGGCGCGGGGTGAGCGCCTGCGAGGTCTTGGTGCGCAGCCGACGGTGTTCGGAGCCGTCGACGGTGAACATGGAACGCCCGGCGTCGATCATGCCGATCAGCGGCCATGCACGTGTCACCACTCCGCTCTGCCACAGGCCCCAGGCGTCGATGTCCTTCACCAGCCTTGGTTCGACGAGGAGTTGACGCGCCTCGGCGTGCCGGGTGACCGTCCAGGCCGGCACGCCGAGCAGGTCGATCCGGGCGAGGACCCCGGCGTCGCGCAGCCGTGCGGTCTCGCCGTCCAGGTCCTGGACCATGGGGTCGATGGTGATGACCCCGGCGCTCCGGTCGGCTTGTGCGGCTTCGGCGTGCGGGCAGTTCACAACGCGTCTCCTGTCGTACGTACGGGGGTGAAGCGGACGGGCAGCGCGGTGGTCCCGCGCAGGAATGCGGACGGCCGGCGGACCAGTTCGGCGGCGGGGACGGCCAGTTCGAGGTCGGGCAGCCGGTCCAGCAGCACCTCGATGCCGGTACGGGCGATGATCTCGGCGATCTCCTGGGCGGGGAAGGGGCAGCGGTACTCGCCGTGGCTGAACGCCAGGTGCGCGCTGTTGCCGCCCTGCCCGGAGCGTACGGCGGAGGCGGTGACCTGCTGCCGGATGTGCGGGTCGGCGTTGGCGGCGCCGAGCCCGAGCAGCAGCATGTCGCCGCGGGCGATGCTCCGTCCGCCGAGCCGGGTGTCGCGCGCGGCCCAGCGACCGGCCAGGATCTGGGTGGGGCCGTCCTCCCAGAGCACTTCGTTCATGGCTTCGGCGACACTGTGCCGGCCGCCGGACAGGGCGTCGGCGAACTGGTCCTCGGTGAGCATCAGCCGGGTGGAGTTGCCGATCCAGTCGGCGGTGGCCAGATGCCCGGCCGCCGTGATGGCCATCAGGTCGAGCGCGTACTCCTCGTCGGTGAACGGTTCGGGGTGGGCGAGCATCCGGGAGGTCACGTCGTCGCCGGGCCGCTCCCGCTTGGCCGCGACGAGCCGGTGCATGTGCTCGCCGAAGCGCAGGTGCGCCTTCTGGGCCCCGGGCCCGCCGTCGGCGAGGTCCTTGAGCACCCGTGCGATGTCGGCGCCCTCGTCGTCGGGGAAGCCGATGAGCCGGGCGAGCACCAGGACGGGCAGCGGCTCGGCGAACTCGGCGACGAGGTCGGCCGTGCCCCGGCTGCACACGGCGTCGATGAGCCGGTCGGCCAACTGCTCGCAGTGCTGCCGGATCTCGAAGGGATCGGCCCCTTCGAGGGCCGGTACGACCATCTCGACGTGCCGGCGGTGCTCGGCCCCGGCGGTGAAGTAGATGGACGGCATGGGGGTACCCACCATGGGCAGTAGCGGCCAGTCGGCGGGGATGTTCTCCCACTGGTTCCACAGCGACACGTCCCGGGGGTACAGCTCCCCGTCGCTGGTGACCTGGTGGAGTTCCCGGTAGCCGATCACCAGCCAGGCGGGGAAGCCGCCGGGCAGCTCGACCGGGACGACGGGCCCGTGTTCGCGCCGCATGGACCGGTAGAGCGCCTGCGGTTCGGTGGGGAAGCCGGGCCCGCCGAGCGCGACGGCACCCGTGTCGGCGCCCATGGGGCAGCCTCCGCCGGCACCGGCCGTGGACGCGGGCATGGCGGACGGGGGGTTCGTCATCGTACGGACTCCAGTGGCGACGGCTTCGCGCGTTGTGACCATACGATCAACGCGGCACCACTATAAGGAGGTTGCGTGAAGCCTTGGAGGCCTAGAGCGATCATTTTCGACCGAACGTGGAACGGTTCGGTCTTACTCTTCCCTTTTCCCCGGGGTGAAGGCCACCTGGACGCTCCACTCCCCGGTCCTGAGCGTCAGTCCGTCCGTCAGGTCCTTCGACCGCTCCAGGTCGGTCAGCCACAGGTTGACGGCCGAGCCCAGGAGCACCGGGTCGAGCACGGGCCGCCGAGCACCCCACTCGCGTTCGGTACGAGCCTCCAACTGCCGCCCGCCGCGTAGCTGTACGAGACAGCGGGTCTCGTCCAGCCGGGCTACCAGGACGTTGAGGTTCTCGTGGCGGACGGCCGCGTCCGCGATCCAGTCGAGCGCGGCCACCTCCGCGTCCGCGACCGTACGGGCCAGCACCTCCGCGGCGTGGGGCCAGTGGGGATGGTTCTCCTCGGTGGTGACGGCGTAGAAGCCGAGGGCCTCAGTGTGGTGCCCGGCGACAAGGGGCCGCCGCCGGATGTCCACGGTGCCCCACGCGTCGTGGGTCCCCGTCACGTCGTACGCCGTGACCTGCGCCCGTCGCACCGGTTCGGGCGCCGGTACGGGAAGGGGCCTCGGCGACCCCGGGGGCAACCGGACCCCGCGCTCGGCGAGGAACTCGTACATCCGGGCCCGCGTCACCTCACCGGAGGTGTCGACCGACGCCAACTGCCCGTCGACCACGGGCCGCAGCGTCGCCGGGTCGTGCAGGCGCGCGGCGTCCAGCAGTTGCGCGAGGACATCCCCCTCGGGGTCCAGACGCGGCGCGCCCCGGGCGAACGCGGCGGCGGGAGAGAGCGGGTCCAGCTCGTCGAGGCCGGTGGCCGCGAGCATCGTGACGCGGTCCGCGGCGGCCGAGTAGAACGACGTACTGCCGTGGTCGCCGACCACCCAGTCGCTGGCCACCACCGCGGCCCGCCACCCCTCCTGAGGCGGAATGATCATGAGTCCGGCGTCCATCGCGGCCCCGAGCCGCTCCAGCACCCCGGCGCGGGTGTGCCGGGCCCACACGTTGGGGTGGAAGACGGCGGCGACCGCGAACTCGTCGGCCGGGAGCGAGGTGACCAGCCGCAGCGGCAGCTCCGGATGCCGCCCGAGCAGCGAGTGCTCGCTCCAGGTGGAGTGGACGACGACCAGCCGCCGCCCGTCGACCGCGCCGAGCCGCGAACGGTACCGGTCCCGGTGGGACATGCTCTCGGTGATGCGCTGGAAGCACCAGTCGCCGACGGCCAGGGCGTACGGCGCCGCCTCGGGGCAGATCTCGGTGAGCCGGTCGATCTGCCCCTGGTGGGAGACGCCGATGGCCTTCGGAACGACCTTTCCCCGCCACATCAGCTCCCGCCGCGACAGCCCGGCGGGGGCGAGGGCCTCGCCCGTCGACTCGGTGACGAGGCGGTTGTACCCGGCGCCGTGCGGCAGCACCATCAGCGGGGCGTCGAGCCTGCGCATCGTCGGATGCACCGAACAGCTCACGGCCAGATCGAAATGGCGCCGGGTCGCCTCCTTCCAGCTCAGCACATGGATCCCGAGGCCGGACAGGTAGGAGTCGAGCCCATCGGCGAACGCCGATCCCGGATTGACCGTGTAGTACTTCTCGATGCCGTCCTCGCGCCGCAGCAGATGCATCACGTCCACCACGCGGGTGGCGGACGTGAGGGTCCGGGCCACTCCGAGCACCTTGGCCTTCGGCGCGTCCAGGGTGTTCCAGCGGGACGGGGCCGTCGGGCCGGAACGACGGAACCAGCCGGACGGGCGGCTCAGCAGTGATGACACCGAGGACAACGCGTGGCTCCGGGGAAGGTAAAGGGACAGGGAGAAGGGTAGGCGGAGGCTCAGGCCGTCGGCGCGGCCGGTGGCCTCAGCCCCATGGTCCGCCGCAGCGTGGCGAGCTTCTCCTCGCAGGCGGCCCGCAGCGGCCGGTCCTCGGCCCGGTCGGCCAGTGCGGTGAGCAGTTCGAGCGCCTGGTCGAGCTTGGCGAACTGTTTGAGCCCGGCCGCCGCGTCGGCCGCCGCGCCCGCGGCGGCGACCGCCCGGTCCAGCGATCCGGCCCCGGCGAAGGCGTGGGCCCGTACGAGGTCGATCCGGGGCAGCATGGGTTCGTCGCCGGTGCTCCGGGCGGTCTCGGCCGCCTCGTCCAGCACGTCGAGGGCGTCGGTCCACCGCTCCCCCGCCACCAGCGCCTGGGCCACGTTGTAGCTCTGCACGACGATGCCGTGCGGGTCGGGGACGGCGCGGTTGGCCGCCAGCGCGCGTTCGAAGAGCTGCCGCGCCTCCTCGGCCCGCCGGCGCGCCGCCCCGGGCGACACCTCCGACCGGCCACGCGCCAGGGCGATGAGCCCGCGGCTCTCCTGGACGACCCCGCTCAGCCGCGGGTCTCCGGCCAGCCCCAGCAAGTCGACCGCGGCGTCGAGCTGGGACTCCGCGCGGTCGAGGTCGCCCAGCTCGTAGGCGGCCCGGGCGACCTGGTTCCGCATCCGGATCTCGACGTCGGGGCGCGCCTGGTGCTGGGCCGCCTCGATGCCGAGGAGGCCCGACTCGACGCAGTCCGCGAGGTGTTTACGGCTGTGGTAGAGCGCCCACAGCGATTCGCAGAGCCGCCACACCTCCTCGTACCAGCCTTCGTCGGCGGCGACCCGGATGGCGCCCTGGAGGTTGACGCGTTCCGCGTCGAGCCACTCCAGGGCCTCGGGCCGGTCGGTGAACAGCGTGCCCCGCACGGCGAGTTCCGAGAGCGGGCGGCCCGGCGGCGGCTGAATCCGGAACCGGTCGCCCAGCACCAGCGCGTCGCCGTGGGCCGCCGCGTCGGCGTAGAAGTCCACGACGAGCCGCAGGACGGCCCGCCGCCGCTCCTCGGGCAACGCCCGTGCGCGCAGCCGGGCATGGGCCCGCACCACGTCGTGCAGCCGGTAGCGGCGGGGCCGGTCCGACGACTCCACCAGGACCGCGAGCCGGCAGGACAGCAGCTCACCGAGGCCCTCGTCGACCCGGGTGGCGCCGGCGGCCGTCAGCAGATCGGCTGTGGCCGTCGTGCCGGGCAGGACGCCCAGGAGGTCGTAGAGGTGGCGGGTGTGTCCGGCCACCCCGGCCACCACCGAGTCCAGCACCGCGTCGACGGCCTCGCCCACGCCGCCCTCCTCGGTCCCTCCGCCCGCGCCCATGGCCACCGCCATCGCCTCCCTTACGCCGTCGTCGCCCGTTCCGTACCGCCCGGCCGTCAGATCACGCACCACATCGTCGAGGGTCAGCTGCGGCCGAGCCGCCAGCCACTCCAGCGCCGCCCGCAGCGCCAACGGGTGCCCCGCGCAGAGCCGTACGACACCGGCGGCCGTCCCCTCGTCCGCGTCGGCGTGCCAACGGCGTACGAGCTCCGTCCCCGCCGCCTCGTCCAGCGGGGCGACATCGATGAGCGCCGCCCCGTCCATCAGCAGCGACGGCAGGACCCGGCGCCCGGTCGCCACGAGCAGCCCCTGCGGCGGCACGAGGGCCCTCGCCTCCGGGGCGTGCTGGACGTCGTCCACCTTCACCAGGAGGCGGAGCCTGGCGGCGACGCTGCGGAACAGCGCCGTCCGTTCGGCGAGTCCGCCGGGCACGTAGTCCTTGTGGACCTTGAGGGCACGCAGGAACTCCCCGAGCACCGCGGCGAGGTCGACCGCTCCGTCCCGGCGATGGTCCGCCAGGTCGACGTAGAGCTGGCCGTCGGGAAAGAGCTGGTGCAGCTCGCGCCGGACGGCCTGGGCGACGAGCTGCGTCTTGCCGACCCCGCCGACCCCGACCACCAGCACGACACCCGGCTCCGGTCCGGCAGCCAGGGACAGGGCCGCGTCCCGCAGATCGGCCAGCTCCTTCGTCCGGTTGACGAACACCCGGCTGGGCATGGGCCCCTGGCTCGGCGGGACGTCCGGCGGGGGCGTCGGCAACTGGAGGCCCTCGATGTGCTGCGCCATCAGGACAGGCCCGACGATGACGGCGTCCCCCGACACCGTGTTGTACGCCGCGTTGTGCGCCGTTCCGCCGCCGTCGGTACCGAGGCTGTTCAACCCGTCTCCTTCCACCGGTGCGGCCACCCTCGCGCAGGTGATCGCGCCGGTTCCCTTCCCGGCTTCCGTGGACCGGAACCCGCCCCGGCCTCGCACTGTAGTCCCGCCGCTCTACGATCGGGGGCGTGTGCGCAGACGTCATAGTTGCCGAGGACGACGAGAAGCAGGCCGAACTCGTACGCCGCTATCTGGAACGGGAAGGACACGCCGTACGGATCGTGGGCGACGGCCTCGCCGCGCTCGACGCCGTCCGGCACCAGGAGCCCGACCTGCTCGTTCTCGATGTGATGATGCCCCGGGCCGACGGCTTGGACGTGGTGCGGGTGCTGCGGGCCGAGGACCGCGAGCTGCCGGTGCTGATGCTGACCGCCCGGTCGACCGAGGACGATCTCCTGCTCGGTCTCGACCTCGGCGCCGACGACTACATGACCAAGCCCTACAGTCCGCGCGAGCTGATGGCCCGCGTCCGTACCCTGCTGCGGCGGACCCGACGGCCGCTCGCCCCGGAGCCGGTGACCGTGGACCCCGTCCTGCGCGTCGGCGCCCTCGTGGTCGACCCGGAGCGGCACGAGGTGTCGGTGGGCGGCGCGACGGTGGAGTGCACCCCGGGCGAGTTCCGGATCCTGGCGGCCCTGGCGGCGGAGCCGGACCGGGTGTTCAGTCGGCAGCGGCTGCTGGAGGAACTCCACGGCTTCGACCGCTACATCAGCGCCCGGACCGTCGACGTGCACGTCATGAACCTGCGCAAGAAGATCGAGCGGGCCCCGCGCCGGCCGGAGCGGCTGCTCACGGTCTTCGGCGTCGGCTACAAACTCACCGACCCGGCGAAGGCCGCCCGGCGTGCGTAGGGTGCGCGGTCACGGAGCCCGGGCGGAGGGGCCGGGCCGGGCGCGGCTGCCGCTGCGCCGGAGCCTGCTGGGGCGGCTGCTCGCGGTTTCGGCGCTGGTGGCCGCGTGTTCGGTGGCGGCCACCGCCTGGATCGCCGTACAGACCACCTCGGGCGCGATCAAGCAGGAGCAGGGGCAGAACCTCACCGCGGACGCGCGGATCTACGACACCCTGCTGGACTACGCCGCCCGCAACCCGACGTGGGACGGGGTCGGTGCGACGGTGCGGGAGCTGGCCCGGGAGTCGGGCCGCCGGGTCGCCCTGACGACGCAGAGCCGGCAGCCGCTCGCCGACTCCGCCACCGCGGCGACCGCCCCGGCGCTCCCGCCGCAGGCGTCCGCCGTGGTCGACCCGTTGTCCGTGGACACCGTCCTGGCGGCGCGCGGCACCGACGGGCAGCGCACGGCGGCCGACCGTATCGATCCCCGGGCGGTGGGGCCCTTCCGGCTGTCGACGGCCGACAGCGCGGCGTTGCGGCGGACCGCCGACGCCAAGGTGGAGTGCCTGAACCGGGCGGGGATCGCCTCGGACGTGGTGGTCGGCGCGAGCGGCCGGCCCCGGGTGCAGATCGTGGGCAACGATCCCGAACGCGCCCTGGGCACCCGCTGCGATCTCGCCGCGCTGGACACGCCGACCCGTTCGGAACAGAAGGCGCTCGACGCGCTCACCGAACTGGCCGACGCCTGTCTGAAGCGCCAGGGCCGCGAGGGGGTGCGGCTGAACAACGATCTGTCCTGGGGCGATCCGGCCGCCGTGGAAGTACCGGGCGAAGCCGGGCCACTGGCCCCGAGGCCGGTGCCGGAGCCGGCGCCGCGCGACGCCCCCTCGAAGGAGGCCGCGCCGTCCGTCGTACCGCCGGAGCGCACCGGGGAGAACGACCGGGCCATCGCCTCCTGTGTGGGCACGGCCCGCAGCGAACAGCTCAGCTCGTACGTGGCCTCCCCCGCGCTCCTCTTCATCGGCGACGAGGGCGGTGCGACGCTGCCCGGCTTCGACCTCTCCCCCGCGAACACGGCCAGGATCGCCGGCGCCGCGGCGCTCGTGCTGGCCCTCACCGTGGGCGCGTCCGTGTTCGCGGGCGCCCGGCTGGTGCGCCCGCTGCACGCGCTGACCGGTGCGGCGCAGCGGATGCGGCACGGGGAGCAGCCGGCGTCGGTGCCGGTGTCGGGGGACGACGAGGTCGGGCGGCTGGCCGCGGCGTTCAACGACATGTCCGCGCACCGGGCGCGGCTGGAGGAACAGCGCAAGGCCATGGTGAGCGACGTCGCCCATGAGCTGCGCACCCCGCTGAGCAACATCCGGGGCTGGCTGGAAGCCGCCCAGGACGGACTCGCCGACCCCGACCCGGCGTTCGTCTCCTCGTTGCTGGAGGAGGCCGTGCTGCTCCAGCACATCATCGACGACCTCCAGGACCTGGCCGCGGCCGACGCCGGGGTGCTGCGGCTGCATCCCGAACCCGTCGGGATCCGGGAGCTGCTGAGCCAGGTCGCCGCCGCCCACCAGGCGCGGGCGGAGAACGCGGGCGTCACGCTCGGCGTCGCGGCCACCGCCCCGGACCCGGCCCTGTGCGCGGACCCGGTCAGGCTCCGGCAGGCGGTGGGCAACCTGGTGTCCAACGCGGTACGGCACACACCGGAGGGCGGGCGGGTGACGCTGCGCGCGTACGCCTCGGGTGCCTCGGGTGCCTCTGACGGCTCCGGCGGCTCCGGCGGCTCCGCGAAGGGGGACGGCACGGTGGTGATCGAAGTGACGGACACCGGCTCCGGCATCCCCGCCGAAGATCTCCCGCACGTCTTCGACCGGTTCTGGCGCGCCGAGAAGTCCCGCAGCCGCCGCACGGGCGGCAGCGGCCTGGGCCTGGCCATCGTCCGCAAGCTGGTCGAGGCGCACGGCGGCACGGTGGAGGTGACGAGTACCGAGGGCGAAGGGTCGACGTTCACTCTCCGGCTGCCCGCCGGAACGGAGCCGTCCGGCCCCTGATGGGATGACCACGGCGTTCTGACAGCTTCTTCATATCTCCACGCCAGCCTGGCGGCATGCCCCGTCCCCGGTGCGAACCCGCGTCCGGGACCGTCACGGGGCCGAGTATGGAATGGAGCCATCCGTATGACCGCTTTGATCTCTCGCCCCACCCTGCGTGCGGCCGTCCTCGCCGCCGTCGCGGCCGGTGCGGTGCTGGTCCCGTCCGCCGCCGCCTTCGCCGACGCCTCCCCGAAGCCGTCGGAGCCCGCCGTGGCCACGCCGTCCCCGGAGCGGAGCAAGGCCGCTGCGGAAGCCCCGAAGGAGGCCGCCCCGGCGGTCACCCCGCGCGGCGGCGTGGCGGCGGGCGACCGCCCGGCGCCCGCGGC
>NZ_JAAGMH010000056.1:0-324 GCF_010548505.1 Streptomyces sp. SID14515
CGCAGTTCGGCGTAGGCGAGGTGTTCGAGGGCCTGCGGCAGCAGCGCGTCGGGCCCCCTGGTCCGTACGGCGGCGAGCGCGCGGGCCCCCGAGCGGCAGGCGGCGGCGATGTCTCCGAGGACCAGCGCCGCGACCCCGGCCCGCAGCAGCGCGGCCGGGGCGCCGGGGTCACCGGCCGGGTCGAGGCAGCGGCGGAGCAGGGCGTGGCCCTCGGCCGTACGGCCTTCCAGCACGGCGCACATGCCGGCCCGGTAGTGCTCCAGGTCCGGGTCCACCGGGGTGCGGGCGAGGCGGTTCATGGCGTCGAGGTAGCCGAGGGCGTCC
>NZ_JAAGMH010000062.1:0-46980 GCF_010548505.1 Streptomyces sp. SID14515
CCCCGCCCCGCCCGACCGCCCCGGCCCGGCCCGGACGCCCCGGCCGGACCACGCGCTGCCCGCGGCCGGCCTGCCCGTACCGGACAGCTATCCGCCCGACGCGTACCCGCTCGACAGCGCCGCGTACCGGCGCGCCACCCACGCCGAGGGCGCCCACGACCGCGAGGCGGGCGAGCCCGGTGCGTTCGCGGCCGAACCCTTCCTGCCGGGCCAGGCTGTCCCGGAACCCCGCAAAGACACCACCTTCAAGGAGTAGACACCATGACGACCGATATGCCGTCCGGTCAGGTCTCGGACCTGGACTGGCTGCTGAGCGGACTGGTCCAACGCGTGCCCTACACGCGCAGCGCCGTCCTGCTCTCCGCAGACGGGCTGGTGAAATCCGTGCACGGCATGGACCCCGACAGCGCCGACCACATGGCGGCCCTCGCCGCCGGCCTGTACTCGCTGGGCCGCAGCGCCGGGGCCCGCTTCGGGGACAACGGGGACGTCCGGCAGGTGGTCGTCGAGCTGGACTCCACGCTGCTGTTCGTCTCCACCGCCGGATCCGGCACCTGCCTCGCCGTCCTCTCCGGGCGCGAGGCGGACGCCGCGGTCCTCGGCTACGAGATGGCGATGCTGGTCAAGAGCGTCCGCCCCTATCTGACGACCCCGCTCCGGCAGCCGGCCGGGGCGCCGTTCACCCCGGGGATCTGAGGATGCCGGCCCCGCAGGACGGGCCCCTGCTCGACGACGCGGCCGGCCGGCTGATCCGCCCGTACACGATCAGCAACGGCCGCACCCGGCCGTCCACCGCGTTCGACCTGCTGTCCCTGATCATGGCCACGGGCATCGAGCCGGACATTCCGCTCGGCCCGGAGCACACCGTAGCCCTCGGCCTGTGCGAAGGGCCGATGTCCGTCGCCGAGATCGCCGCACACCTCCGGCTGCCCGCGGTCGTCGCCAAGGTCATCCTCTCCGACCTGGTCGCCTGCGGCGCCGTCACCGCGCACGCCCCCGCTTTCCACGACATGCCCACCGACCGATCCCTGCTGGAGGCAGTGCTCGATGGTTTACGACGACAGCTCTGACCGCACCGGAACCTCCGAGTTCTTTCCCGTCGCCCTCAAGGTCCTGGTCGCCGGCGGATTCGGCGTCGGCAAGACGACGTTCGTGGGAGCGGTCAGCGAGATCGCCCCGCTGTCCACCGAGGAACTGCTCACCCAGGTCAGCGTGGGAACGGACAATCTGGACGGCGTCGAGTCCAAGACGGCCACCACCGTCGCCATGGACTTCGGCCGCATCACCCTCTCCGAACAGCACGTGCTCTACCTGTTCGGCACACCGGGCCAGGAGCGCTTCTGGTTCATGTGGGACGAGCTCTCCCAGGGCGCGCTCGGCGCCGTGGTGCTGGCCGACACCCGACGCCTCGCCGAGTGCTTCGCCGCGGTGGACTTCTTCGAACGACGCGGCATCGGATTCATCGTCGCCGTCAACGAGTTCGACGGCGCCTACCGCTACGAACCGGACGAGGTCCGCGCCGCGCTCGACCTCGGGCCCGAGGTGCCCGTCGTCCTGTGCGACGCCCGGATCGCCAGCTCCGGCACGGGCGCCCTCGTCACCCTCGTACAACACCTCATCAACGCCACCTCGGCGCCCGCCCCACTCCAGACCTTCGGAGCCCACCCGTGACATCCTTCGCCACCGGCCGGATGCTCCTGACGCCCACCGACCGGCACGGCCCGGCCCGCGCACAGCGGCTGCGTAAGCTGGATCTCGGCGAACGCCCCGACGCCTCCTACGACAACTTCGACGCCTTCGCCGACAAGGTGGCCGAAGTCACCGCCACGCCCTTCTCGATGGTCAACTTCATCGACGAGAACCGGCAGTTCTTCGCCGGACTGCACACCCCGGCGGGCAACCGAGGTGGTCAGGACCTCGGTTCGGCCGCGGCGGGCAGCAACCGCAGCAGCCGATACATGGCCCGCGACCACGGCTACTGCCCGCACGTCCTCGTCCGGCGCAAGGCCCTCGTCCTGGACGACGTCTGCGACTACCCGCGCTTCGCGGGCAATCCGGTGGTGGACGACATAGGCATCCGCTCCTATCTCGGGGCGCCGTTGATCGACCGCACCGGCATCGCGCTGGGCACCGTCTGTGCCGTCGACACCGTGCCGCGCCCCTGGGGGCGGGCCGGGCTCGACACCATCAAGTCGCTCGCCCATGAACTCGTCCGCCAGATCGACGACCGGGAGGGCCACCACCCCCTCTGACGCCGACCCGCCCCGCAGGCGGTGCTGGCGCGGCTCAACTCCCGGGCGGCGCACCGGTGCTGCCCCGCAGGACCACGTTCCCCTCGATCCGCAGCACCCTGGAGCGCCCCGCCCCCGACGGTGTCCGCAGCGCGAGGGCGATCACCTGCTCGCCCATCTCGGTGAGCGGCAGCGCCACCGTGGTCAGCGGCGGCGACAGCTCCCGTACGACGGGGATGTCGTCGAACCCCGCGAGCGACATGTCCTCGGGCACGCGTATGCCGGCCTCCCGCAGCGCTGCGAGCGCGCCGACCGCCATCACATCGGTCACCGCGAACACACAGGTCGGCCGCGGGCTCCCGGCGGCCAGCAGCCGCCGTGCCGCCGCGTGCCCGCCCTCCCGGGTGAACGCGCCCCGCACCACCCGTTCCAGGGTGATGCCCGCCCCAGCGAGCCCCTCGCGGAACCCGGCCAACCGGTCGGCCACCGTGGTCAGTTCGGGAGGCCCGCTCAGCACCGCGAACTCCCGGTGCCCCAGCGCCACCAGCGAGGCCGCGAGCGCCGCCGCCCCGGCCCGGTTCTCCGGCTGCACGGTGTCCACCCGCATGGACCGGTGCCGGCTGACCACCGCGACCCGGCCGCCCGCCCGGACGTACGGCTCCAGCTCCGCGTCCATCGCCCGCTCCCAGGCCCGGTCCTGGAAACCGGAGCCGATCAGCAGGATGGCCCGCGCCCGCTGGGCCCGCAGCATCGAGACGTACGCGATCTCCCGGGCCGGTTCGCGGAAGGTGGAGGCGAGCATCACCAGCAGATCCTGTTCGGCGGCCGCGCGCATCACCCCGCCGGCGATGCCCGCGAAGTAGGGGTCGCCGACGTCGTGGCAGATCAGCCCGACCGTACGGTTGCCCTCGGCGCTCGCGAGGGCCTGGGCGTGGGCGTTGGGGATGTAGCCGAGCCGATCGGCCGCCGCGCGGACCCGGCCGCGCAGATCGTCGCGGACCCGGGTGGTGCCGTTCAGCGCCCGGGACGCGGTGGCGAGCGAGACGCCCGCCTCGCGCGCCACCGCGTCGAGCGTCACATGGGCGGCGGGGGCCCGTCGTCGCGTATCGGGGTGTACCGGTGTTTCCCGTTCACTCAACTCGACCCCCAGGGGTGCGGTGGTGGCAGGGCCCCGAAACTTCGGGACGACCTATTGACCGTGCGAGGGAGCAGTCATTAGCGTGGCGGCACCTTACCAGAAAGCGCTTTCTGAAAGCGCCTTCAGAGCAGGGCCCGCAGCATCGCAGCATTGCACAGCTCTCCACAACTGCCCCCGAAGTCCAGGGAGTTCACCGTGAGTCAGAGCGCGCTGACCAAGCGCCCCGCCGATGTGGCGGGGGTCGCCCGCAGGGCCGGTCCCACGACCGGCGAGCGGCTCGCCCGCGCGGCGGAGCAGAGCTGGCGGCCCCTCGCCCTGCTGCTGGCCGCGCTGGTGGTCTGGTGGGTGATCGCGGCCGCCGAGCTGATCGAGCCCTATCTCGTGCCGTCGCCCGGTGCGACGCTCGACGTCCTGACCTCGAAGGCCGGTTACCTCTGGGAGCACACCTGGGTGACGACGTACGAGACGCTCCTCGGCTTCGTCATCGCGGTCGCCGTCGGCGTGCTCGCCGCGGTGGTGATGGTGTACTCCTCGACGGTGGAGCGCACGCTCTACCCGATCCTGCTCTTCGCCCAGGTCGTGCCGAAGATCGCCATCGCCCCGCTGTTCGTGGTGTGGCTCGGCTTCGGCATCGCCCCCAAGATCCTGATCGCCGTGCTCATCGCCTTCTTCCCGGTGGTGATCTCGATGGTCACCGGGCTCAAGGCGGTGGACCCGGAGATGCTCCAACTGTCCGCCACGATGGGGGCGAAGCCCTGGCAGACCTTCGTGAAGATCCGCTTCCCGGCGTCCCTGCCGCACCTGTTCTCCGGCCTCAAGGTGGCCGTCACCCTCGCGGTGACCGGCGCGGTCGTCGGCGAGTTCGTCGGGGCGAACGAAGGGCTCGGCTACGTCATCCTCCAGGCCAACGGCAACCTCGACACCCCGATGCTCTTCGCGGGGCTGCTGGTGATGTCGCTGATCGGCGTCGTGCTGTTCGTCGTCGTCGAGATCGCCGAGAAGCTGCTCCTGCCGTGGCACGCCAGCCGCCGGGAGTCCTCGGCCACCACCACGTACTGATTGCTCAAGTCGCCCCACGTACCTCCCCGTTGCGAGAAGGGCCAGCCCATGCAAGCGCGCAGACTCCTGATCGGTGTCGTACCCCTCGTCCTGGTGGCCACCGCCTGCGGCGGCGAGGACGCGTCGACCAGCACCAGCGACTCCGGCAAGAAGCTGGACAAGGTCACGCTGACGCTCAACTGGTATCCGTACGGCGAACACGCGCCGTTCTACTACGGCGAGCAGCAGAAGATCTTCGAGAAGCACGGCATCGACCTGGACATCCGGGCGGGCCAGGGCTCCCAGAAGACCGTCCAGGCGACGGCCGCCGGGCAGACCGACTTCGGCTGGGCCGACACCCCGGCCCTGCTCGCGGGAGTCGATCAGGGCGTGAAGGTGAAGAGCCTCGGCGTCTTCCTCCAGACCACCCCGGCCTCCGTGCAGTCCTTCGACGCCAAGGGCATCGAGGGGCCCGCCGATCTGAAGGGCCGGACCATCGCCGGGACGGCCGGGGACGCGCTGTCCAAGACCTTCCCGATCTTCCTGAAGAAGAACGGTATCGGGGAATCGGACGTCACCGTCCAGAACACCGACCCGGCGGGCAAGATCGCCGCGGTGATCTCGGGGAAGACCGACGGGCTGCTCGGCTACGCCAGCGACCAGGGCCCGACCATGCAGGACAAGGCCAAGAAGCCGGTCTCCTACCTCCGCTTCTCCGAGCACGGGCTGAACTTCTACTCCAACGGGCTGCTCGCCGGTCAGAAGATCCTCAGCTCGAAGCCGGAGGTGGCGGAGCGCATGGTGAAGGCGGTCAGCGAGGCCTGGGCGGCCGCCGCGAAGGCGCCCGAACCGGCGGTGGCGGCGATGGAGGGCGCCTCCGAGCAACTGCCGCCCAAGGGCGTGCTGTCCGAGCAGTTCACGACGACGCTGACCCTGCTCCACACGTCGGCGACCGAGGGCAAGGCGCCCGGCGTCAACACCGAGGAGGACTGGCAGCAGACCATCGACGTGTTCGCCGAGGCGGGCATGGTCACGAAGCCGAAGGCCGTGGGGGAGTACTGGGACACCGAGACGGCGCTGAAGGGATGACGATGCCGAAGCAGCAGACGACCCCGCGCGCCCCGTCGGCAGCCGGGGCGGGCCCGGCGGCCGGGGTCCGGCTCGCGGATGTGGCGGTCCGCTTCCGTAGCAAGAAGCGTGATGTCACGGCGCTCAGCGATGTCTCGCTGGATGTGGCGCCGGGCGAGTTCGTGGCCATCGTCGGCCCGTCCGGGTGCGGCAAGTCCACCCTCCTGAAGCTGGTGGCCGGCCTGCTCACCGCCTCCTCGGGCGACGTCCTGCTCGGCGGCGAGCGCGTCACCGGGCCCCGGCACGACATCGGTTACGTCTTCCAGCGCGCGGCCCTGCTGGAGTGGCGCTCGGCGCTGCGCAACATCCTGCTCCAGGCCGAGATCCGCCGCATGGAGCCGGCGCGGGCGCGCGGCCGGGCCGACGAACTGATCCGGATGACCGGACTGACCGGCTTCGAGGACGCCTACCCGCACGAACTCTCCGGCGGTATGCAGCAACGCGTGGCGCTGTGCCGGGCGTTGCTGCACGAACCGCCCGTCCTCCTGATGGACGAGCCGTTCGGCGCGCTGGACGCCCTCACCCGCGAGCAGATGAACACCGAGCTGAACCGGATCTGGCGGAACACCGGCACCACGGTCCTGCTGGTCACCCACTCCATCTCGGAGGCCGTCTACCTGGCCGACCGGGTCGTGGTGATGAGCCCCCGCCCCGGCACCGTCACGGAGATCATCGAGGTGGGCCTGCCCGCCGAGCGCGACTACAGCGAGACGCTGGGCCGCCCGGAGTTCCGGGCGGCGGCGGCACACATCCGCGACCTGCTGGGGGCGGTGTCGGCGCACGACTGAGGGCGTTGACGGAAGGGGAGTCGGTCCCGGGCGGGGTTTCCTGCCCGGGACCTTCGCGTTAAGGGGTCTAACGAAAGCTATTGCGATGAGCGCTCTCCGAAGTTATGGTCTCTAACAGAAGCGAGTTATTCAAACGCACGTGCTCCTGCTTCCCTCGCTGCCTCCGCCCGAAGGGACCTGTCATGACCACTGCCCAGCCCCTCCACTCCGTCCTCGGCTCCGGACCCGCCGGTACCGCCCTCGCCCGCGAGCTGGTCCGCCGGGGCCACCGGGTCCGGCTGGTCGACCGATCGGGGAGCGGGCCCGCGCTCGAAGGCGTCGAGCGGTTCGCCGCTGATGTCGCCACCGCCGAAGGTGCTCGCGCCGCCGTGGCCGGGGCCGCTGTCGTGTACCACTGCGTCAACGTCGGCTACCACCTCCAGGTGGAGGTCATGCCGAAGATCCAGGAGGCGGTCCTCGGGGCGGCCGAGGCGGTGGGCGCGCGGCTGGTCGTGCTCGACACGGTCTACCCGTACGGGGAAACGCACGGCGCGGTGATGACCGAGGACAGCCCGTGGAACGCCACCACCCGCAAGGGCCGGATGCGCGCCCAGCTCGACGCCCGCTACCTCGCCGCCCACCGCGAGGGCCGGCTCCCCGTCGTCCTCGGGCGCTCCGCCGACTTCCTCGGGCCCGGGGTCCTCAACTCCACGCTCGGCGGGGCCGTCTTCCCCGCCGCGCTCACCGGGCAGCCCGTGCCCGCGCTCGGCGACATCGACCTGCCGCACAGCTACACGTACATCGAGGACGTCGCGACCGGCCTCGCCACGCTCGGCGAACATCCGGACGCCGACGGGCGGGTCTGGCACCTGCCCACCGCACCGGCACGCACCACCCGCCAGATCCTCGCGCTCGTCGAGGAACGCACCGGCCGGCCGATCGACCTCACCGTGGTCGCCGAGCCCCGCCCCTTCGGCCCGTTCGACGAGACCTTCATGGCGGAGTACGCCGAGATGTTCTACCAGCACACCGAACCGCAGATCCTCGACTCCTCCGCCGTCGAGAAGGCCTACGGACTCGCCCCCACCCCGCTGGAGACCGCGCTCGACGCCACCCTCGCCTGGTACGGGGAGTTCCTCGCCGCCCACCGCTGAGAAACGGCCCGGCCCCGGGCGTCGTACCGCACACCCGGGGCCGGACCGTGGACGCCGTCGCTCAGTAGCGCAGCCGGGACAGATACCGATAGCTGGCCCGCGCCGAGGCGAACGGATCGGCCGGGGCGTCGTGCTCCACCAGCCACTGCCTCACCCCGCCCTGCCGCGCGGTGTCGAACATCGCCGGGAAGTCCAGGATCCCCGACCCGACATCCGCGAAGTCCCCGTTAGGCGCCATGTCCTTCACATGGAGCGCGGGGAAGCGGCCCCGGTGCCGGACGAACAGTTCGCCCGGGTCGGACGAGCCGCCGTCGGCCGCCCAGTACAGGTCCAGCTCGAAGCCGACCAGCTCCGGATCGGTCTCGTTCAGCAGGATGTCGTACAGGCTGACGCCGTCCACCACTTCATGGTCGCTGCCGTGATTGTGGTAGAGCAGCTTCAGCCCGGACTCCCGGGCGGTCAGCCCCGCACGGTTGAACTGCCGTGCTACCTCCCGGTATCCGTCCGGCGAGTGCAGCGAACCCGGCAGGCTCGGCACCACGATCCACTGGCCGCCGAGAGTGTGGACGTCCTCCAGCGCCTGCGGCAGCCCGGACCCGGTCACGATGTCGTAGCCGACGTGCTCCAGCACCGCCTTGAGGCGCATCCGGTCCAGCATCTGCCGTATCGCGGCGGGGGAGTTGCCATGCCGCCCGCTGACGCCGACCGTCGCGTACCCGATCTCCGCCAGCTGCTCCAGCGTGCCCGCGAAGTCCTCCGCGAGCGGCGTCCGCATGGTGTACAGGTGCATGCCGATCCCTGACGGCGGGATGCGCCGACAGCCCCGCCGGCCGCCCGCGACGGCCGGGGCCGCGCCCAGCCCGACGGCGGCCACCGCCCCCAACGCCGTACCGAGAAAGGCTCTTCGGGCTCCGTTCACGTGCTTCGTTGCCACAGGACTCCTCACTTCACATCGATGCGGACGGCGCCGGTGCTCGTGTCGCCCTTGTCGTCGGTGACCGTCAGATGCGCGGTGTAGGCGCCCTTGCGGTCGTAGGTGTGCGTCGCCGTCGCGCCCTCGGGCCCGGACGGCTTCACGTTGTCGCCGAAGTCCCAGTGGTACGAGGCGATCGTGCGGCCCTCCGCGAGCTCGACCGTGCTGCTCAGCGACACGGCGAGCGGTGCGCTGCCGGATGCCGGTTGGGCCTTCAGCGCCACCGTAGTCCCGGCCTCCTTCTCCACCCCCGGGCCGTTGAAGTGCAGCCAGTCGACCGAGAGCAGATCGGCCTTGTCCGGACCCCAGTCCGGGTTGGTGAATACCGCGTACAGCGTGGTCGTGGAGCCCGGATCCTTGAGCTCCGTCGTCGGCGAGACCACCTTCTCGTAGCCGCCGGTGTTCGGGATCTCCACCGAGCCCAGCAGCTCTCCGGTGGGGGAGCCCGCGCGGAACTCCACCGTGCCGCCGAGCCCGCCGGACGACGCGCCGACCGTCACCGATTCGACGCCCTGGAGGTTCACCGGGTCGAAGCTGACCCAGTCGCCGTCCTCGATCTCGATCAGCCGCTTCCCGCCGGACGCGTCGTCCCGACTGCCGATGTCCGCACCGCCGTTGGCGCCGCCCGTCGCCGTACGGTGCTCGGCCTCGCGGAAGGAGGTGCGCAGGGTCAGCGAGGTGGAGCCGGTCAGCGCGGGAGCGTCCGGTGCGCCCTTGTCCTCGTACTGGGCGGTGATCCCGTAGTAGAGGTTCTGCCCCGGACCGTGACTGTCCCCGGCGTCGGTGACGATCTCGCCGGTGCAGCCGGTGTAGTTGTCCAGCGGATGCAGATGGGTGTCATGGCCGAGCTGTGACTGCACCACGACCCGCGAGCAGTCGATCGGGCCGCTCCCACCGTCCTCCTCGTCGGTCACCTCCACCGTGAAGGGGATCGTGTCCCCGAAGCTGAACATCCCGCCGTCCGGCGGCTGTTGGATCGTCACCTCGGGCCGGGTGTTGCCCACCGTGATGTCCCGCACCGCGAGCGCCGTCAGCTCGTCGGGGCCGGTCACGGTGAGCCGTGCGGTGTGCAGCCCCTTCGCGGTGTACGTGTGCGAGGGGTTGGCCTCGGTCGAGTCCGTGGTGCCGTCGCCGTCGAAGTCCCAGGCGTAGCTCACCGGTTGATCGCCGGGCAGCCCCGATCCCTCGCTGGAGAATGTCACTTCCAGCGGGTCCGGTCCGCTGTCCCGGTCGACGGAGATCTTGGCGTCGGGCAGCCGTCCGTCGCCGACGTAGTCGATCCGGTAGATGCCCGCGCCCTCGTTGCTGCCGCCGCGGCCCGTGCCGCTGCCGAGGCCGAAGTCGATGACGTACAGCGCTCCGTCGGGACCGAAGTCCGCGTCGAAGGGCTGGTTCCACTCCATGTCCTCGAAGATGCCGTTGATCGACTGGAGGTCACCCGCCTTCACGGGGTCGAACCGGGGATCGGTGAACGTCTGGTCCTCGCTCTGGAACGAGAACGTCTTGAACCAGCGCCGGGTCAGCTCGTAGTTGAAGGCTTTGCCCTCGAAGTACTCGGGGAACTTGGTGCGGTAGGTGTTGTCCGGGTCGTAGTCGTAGACCGGACCGCCCATCGGACCGCCGCCACCGGTGCCCACCTCCGGGAACTCGGCCGAGGCGGAGTAGGCGTACCAGACCGTCGCGGGCTGGGCCGGCGGCAGCTCCCGCAGACCGGTGTTGTTCGGCGAGTCGTTCACCAGCGCCCCGCAGTCGAACTTCGGACCGGACGTCTTCGTCGCGAAGTCGTAGTCGTTGAACGGGGTGTTGTTCCCGACGCAGTACGGCCAGCCGAAGTTGCCCGCCTCCGTGATACGGGTGTACTCGACCGTGCCCTCCGGACCGCGGTCCGCCACCGCCTCGCGGGCGTCGGGGCCGTAGTCCGCGACCATCAGCGCCCCGCTGACCGGATCGGTGGTGATGCGGAACGGGTTGCGCATGCCCATCGCGTAGATCTCGGACCGCGTCTTCTCCGTGCCCGGGGCGAAGAGGTTCCCCTCCGGAACGGAGTACGTGCCGTCGTCCTCGGGAGTGATCCGCAGGATCTTGCCCCGCAGATCGTTGGTGTTGCCCGCGGTGCCCTGCGCGTCCCAGGCGCGGCGGCCCTCGCCCTCGTCGATCGGTGTGAAGCCGTCCGAGGCGAACGGGTCGGTGTTGTCGCCGGTCGCCGCGTACAGGTTGCCGTCCTTGTCGAAGGCGAGCGAACCGGCCATGTGCGAGTTGGCCCGACCCTCACCGCGCAGTGTGGGCACGGTCAGCAGCCGCTTCTCGGACGCCGGGTCGACGGTGTTGCCGTCCGCGGTGAAACGGGACAGGTTCAGCCGCTTCTCGACCTTGTCGGAGTACAGCAGGTACAGCCAGTTGTTCTCCGCGAACCCGGGGTCGAGCGTCAGACCCAGCAGCCCGTCCGACTGGCTGGTCATCTCCGGCGTGTACGCGAAGTCCAGCGCGGTGGAGACCTTCATCGTCTCCTGGTCGACGACCTTCAGCTTTCCGGTCCGCTGGGCGAAGAACACCCGGCGGTCGGGGGCGACGGCCAGCTCGAACGGGTCGGCCAGGTCACTCGTGGCGAGCGGGGTCCGCTGGAACGAACCGGTGCGCGTGGCGGTGCAGTCGCCCTCCGCCGCGCCGGCCGCCCACTGGATGCCGCCGAGCAGGTGCTGGACGAAGGCCTCCTCCTCGAAGGACGCCTTGTCGTGCCCGCCCGCCGTGAACCAGGAGCGGCCTCCGTCGTAGTTCTGGCACCAGGAGAACGGATGGTCCACGCCCTCGTCGAGCCCGTCGATGCCGTCGCGCACCTTGATCTGGGCGAGGGTGTGCACCTTGGACGTGGGGTTGGTGCGCCAGTTGTACCACTCCTCCTGGCGCTCCCAGAGGTCGGGCAGGTGCTGGGTCGAGGGGTGCGCGTGGTCGAGGACCTTGATCCGGCCGGTCTGGGGCACGGGGTGCTTGTCGAAGATCGCGCCGACCAGGCCCTCGTACCACTCCCAGTCGCGCTCGCTGGCGGACGCGGAGTGCAGCCCGACCCAGCCGCCGCCCGCCCGGATGTACCGCTGGAGAGCGGCCCGTTCCTCGGCGTTTAGCAGGTCACCCGTCTCGGGCGTGGAGTTGGTGTTGTTGAAGACGACGGCCTGGAAGCGGCCCAGGTCCGCGTCGTTGAAGACCGACGAATCGGCGGTGGCCTCCACCTCGAAGTCGTGCTCGGCTCCGAGTTTCTTCACCGCCTCGATCCCGGCCGGGATCGAGGGGTGGTCGGAGTTGGTGACCTCGGAGTAGACGAGCACCCGGTACGAGGGGGCCGCCTGCGCGCCGGCCGGCGAGGCCACCAGCAGGGCGAGGACCAGCGCCAGGAGCGAGGTGATGGCGATGAGGGGGGAAGGGCCGCCGGGGGATCGGCCGACGCGGCCGGCCCGGCGTAACGAACGGCGTCTCATGGGGCGCTCCCTGTGCGGTAGAAGCCGACTGTGGGGTATAGAAAGCGCTTTCTGAAGTACGCCGTTCAGAGTAGGTTCAGCCCTCCGGCGGGGTCAATGGGTCTGCAGTGCCCACCGGGCCGGTACGGCGCGAGGCCGGGCGCGGGTGGATGTCGGTGCTGGGCGCTACGGTCGAATCGAACCCGGCGACAGGCCGCCGGGCTGTGGAAACGGAGACCCGGGATGACCGCCGACCCCACGATCACCGCCGCCGACGTCCGCTCGGCCGCGCTGTCCCTGCCCGACACCACCGAGAAGCTCGCCTGGGGGCAGCCCACCTTCCGGGTGGCCGGCAAGATCTTCGCCTCGCTCGGCGACGACGAGACGGCGATGGGCGTGAAGTGCCCCCGGGAGGACCGCGCCGAGCTGATCGCCGCCGAGCCGGAGAAGTTCTTCATCCGCGAGGGGCACGACGACCACTACGCCTGGATGCGCGTCCGGCTGTCCGCGCTGGAGGACGCGGAAGAGCTGGCCGCCATCCTCGCCGATTCCTGGCGGCAGGTCGCCCCGCGTCGGCTGGCGGCGGCGCATCCGGAGCTGGACGTGGCGGCGGAGGGCGAGCCGGGGGAGGGCGGCCTCGCGGAGGGCGACTGAGGGCGGCGGACGGTCCACGGGGGCGGGTGTGACAGACGCGGAGGCCGGCAGCGGTTGTCGCGGCGGGGCGGCCGTCCGCGTCAGGGGCGCAGGAATCCGGCGATCCGTGCCCGCAGGCCCTCCGGGTCCAGGCCGTGCGCCGCGAGGTGCTCCTCCATCTGCCCGTACCGGCGCAGCTCGGCGCGGCCCACGCCCAGCCCGAGCACCCGGTGGGGCAGGTCCATGAGCGCCTCGCCCGCCGCGACGGCGGAGGTGCCCGCCAGATACGGCTCCACGACCACCACATCCGCGGTCGAGGCCGCACCGGCGGCCCGGCGCACCCCCGCGGCGTCGAACGGCCGCACGGTCGTCGCGTACAGCACGGCCAAGTCGAGGCCCTCGGTGGCGGCGAGCACGTTGTCGAGCATGGGGCCGACCGCGATCACGGTCCCGCGCCGCCCTTCGCGCACCACGGTGAACCCGCCCGCGCCGCCCACCGGCCGCGCCTCCCGGTTCGCCTGGAGCGAGAGGCGTACGTACACCCGGTCGTCGCCGTCGACCGACCCCCGCAGCAGGGCCTCGGCCTCGTCCGGATGGCCCGGCACATGCACGGTCCAGCCGTCGAGCGTGTCCAGCAGGGCGACGTCACCGGGTGCCATATGGGTGAAGCCTCCGGCCGGCCAGTCGTACGAGCCACCGGCGCTCACCAGGATCCCGCCGACCCCCTGATGCCCGAAGTCCAGCTTGACCTGCTCGAACGGGCGCTCGACCAGGAAGCTGGCGAAGGTGTGCACGATCGGCCGCAGCCCGGTCAGCGCCATCCCCGCACCGGCCCCGACCAGCAGCTGCTCCCGGATGCCGACGTTCACGACCCGGTCCGGGTGGGCGCGCCGGGCCGGGGCGAAACCGTCGGCGCTGATGTCGGCGAGCACGACGGCCAGCCGGGGTTCCTCGTCGAGGAGCTGCGAGGTGGTGCTGATGAATCGGTCACGCATGGTGTCCATGAGGGGTCCCTCCCGGGGTATCCGGTGTGCGAATCGGCGGTGGTGCGGGGTGGTCGCGCGGTCGGCGCGGTCAGTTCTTGGGTTCGACGCGGGCCACGACGGCCAGCGGTTCGCCCGGGTGGGGTGTGGTGAACGCCGCGTACAGGGCCTGGTGGTCGCGGCCGTCCACGGTCACCGCCGTCCATCCGGCGGACGCGAAGCGGGAGGCGATGCCGCCGGGCCAGCCGTGGGTGGCGGAGGCGTTGTCGATCACCAGCGTGTGCAGCTGGTCGAGCCCGGCCGGGCCCGCGTGGGCGATGGCCTCGTGGTTGCTGCCCTCGTCCAGCTCGGCATCGCCGATCAGGACCCATACCCGGGGGTCGGTGCGGCCCTGGGCCCGCAGCCCCAGCACGGTTCCGACGGCGAGCGGCAGCCCGTGCCCCAGGGACCCGCTGCCGATCTCCGCGCCCGGCACCAGCAGCCGGTCCGGGTGATGCCCGAGCGGTGAGTCGTACGCCCCGAAGCCGGGCAGCAGCTCCTCGCCGAAGAAGCCGTGGGCGGCGAGGACCGCGTAGTACGCCATCGGCCCGTGCCCCTTGGACAGCAGGAAGCGGTCCCGCTCGGGGTCGTCGACCGAGTCCGGTGTGACCCGGAGCACCCTGTTGTAGAGCACCCACAGGGCGTCGAGCGTGGAATGGGCGGCGGGCGCGTGCTTCTCGTCCCCGGTCATCAGGGCGATCAGACGCGGCAGGTCCCGGAAATCGGGGTCGGGTGCGGGGGCGGAGGTGGGTGCGGCCTGGCGGCCGGGGGCCGGTGCGGCGGTCGTGTTCGTCATGGCACCGAGCGTTCAACATCAACCTTGGTTGAGGTCAAGCGCGGAATGGTGTTGGTGACCACCTGCCGGAGTGCGGTATTGTTCTCATGCGCGTTCAGCCAGGGGAAACCCCAGGTCAGACGCAGCGGGACGTGGCGCAGCTTGGTAGCGCACTTGACTGGGGGTCAAGGGGTCGCAGGTTCAAATCCTGTCGTCCCGACTCGAAAGAGTCGTTGATCGAGGGCCGGTATCGGAGAAATCCGATACCGGCCCTCGATCGTTTCGGGACCAGGTGGGATCCGGGTGGGGGGCGAATGCCGTCGGCTCAGGTGTCGCAGTGGCCGCAGCCGTCGTCGCCGCGTCGACCGTCGTGGTCCTTGTAGTCGTCGTGGTGCCGGACCCAGTTCATGATTCCAGCCTCCTCCTGGCGTCCGAAGGGTGTCAGGTCCAGGTAATTGAAGGTTCCGTTGAGGAGATCGGTGCCACGTGAGTACGTGGAGTAGGTGTGAAAGACCCGATCGCCCTCGCGGAGGAATACGCTCAGACCGTGCTGCTCGCCGCTCAGAGCCCACGACCCGATTCCGGCCTCCCGTAGTTCTTCCTTCGTGCGGAAGTTGAAGAGGACGGGCGTCACGGACTCATCCATCGTGACGTGGAAGTCATAGTTGAACGTCGTGCCGTGAGAGGAGAACCAGGGAAAGGTCCACCCCATGCGTTCACGAAACTTCGCGATATTCGCGAACGGTGCGCGCGAGATCGCGGCGAAGGATGTTCTGGCCGCGTTCAGGTGCGCCAAGTGGCCGATGTTGTCGGCGAGGAGTGAGCACCCGGTGCAGCCGGCTTCCCAGTCGGGGTCCAACATGAAGTGATAGACGATGAGTTGATGACGGCCATCGAACAGGTCGACAAGGGTTGTCGTGCCGTTCGGGCCGTCGAAGACATACGGTTCGGTGATCTCGACCATGGGCAGTGCCCGGCGCCGTGCGCTGAGGTCGTCCCGCTCCCTGTCGAACTGCTTCTCCCGGGCCAGCAGTTCCTTCCGGGCCGCTAACCATTCTTCCCTCGATACAATCTTAGGCCTGTCCATTTCCGGGCCTCGCCTCCGTCGTGCTTTTCGGGTTTCGGTACCTTATCGGACGCGGGAAGGGTCGGGATGAGGAAGTCCGCATGCACGTGGTGGACAGCGGACCGGAGCTCACCGCCGAATTCGGGCTGGGCTCGCAGGGACGATGCGATGTGTCCGACCCGAGGGGTGAAGTCGTAGAGCTGCGCCGACGTCGGTCGGCGCCTGAGATCAATCGCCCGGAACCGACCTGAGGAGGCGGGACAACTGCCGGCAGTAGTACTCGTTCACGGCCTGTACCACCGCCCCGAGCACTTCGACGCGGTGGCGGAACGCCTGCGGACCGGGGGAGCGCAGGTCATCGTTCCCGAGCTTCACCGCGGCTCGCTGCCTGCTGACACCGCGGTGGTCCAGGCGGCCGTCGACGCGCAGGCGGAGCCTCCGCTCGTGCTCGGTCACTCCTACGGCGGCTCGGTGATCACCGGCGTACGCGGAGCGCGGCATCTGGTCTATCTGGCGGCCTTCGTGCCGGACACCGGTGAAAGCGCCGCCACGCTGGGCGGGGCGTCCCCGCGCCTCCGGGACGCGATCGTTCCCGAGCCCGACGGATCGACCAGCCTGCGTCCCGACCGGGCTGCCGACGTCCTGTACCACGACTGTTCCGCGCCCCTCGCCGCCCGGGCCGTCGCCCTGCTCCGCCCGCAGGCCCCCGGCTGCGGGCGAGGAGTTCCGGCGCACAACAGCTGGAAGGACACCCCCTCCACCTATGTCGTCTGCGGCCGGGACCGGGTCATCGACCCTGCTCTGCAACGGAGGATGGGCGCGCGCTGCACCGAGGTACGCGAGTGGCGGACCGGGCACTCTCCGTTCGTCGGGCAGCCCGATTTCCTCGCGGAGCTGCTGCGCGAGCTGCTCGAACCCGTGCTCCAGCCGTAGTTGGCGATGATCCCGTGGGGCAGAGTGGGCCCATGTCCACCTACGAGACGATGCCGTTCCACCTGGAGACCGAGCGCCTGATACTCCGGCCGTGGGCCGAGTCCGACGCCGCCGATTTCGCCGCGCTCCTCTCGGAACGCGGCAACGGTACACCCCCGGTCGAGCGCATGCGGAAGTCCATCGCGGAGCTGCTGGCCGCCACGGAGACCACCGGGATCGCCCTGCTGCCCGTCCAGCGCCGCGAGGAGGGCGACTTCATCGGCTACTGCGGGTTGATCATCGGCCGTACCACCCTGGAGGAGCCCGAGATCGCGTACGAGCTGTTCCAGCACGCGCACGGGCGCGGCTACGCCACCGAGGCGGCCGGTGCGGTGCTCGAAGCCGCCGTGGCGACCGGGCGGAAGCGGCTCTGGTCGACGGTGGGGGTGTGGAACGCGCCGTCGCTCCGTGTTCTGGAGAAGCTCGGCTTCGAGCGGGATCACGTCACCACGGAGGACAACGGCGAAGTGGTGTGGCTCACGCGCACGTTGCCGTGAAGTGGGGCCGCCGCGCTTGGGGAGCGCACTCCACGACGACCATGCCTTCCCCCCCTCCCTCTCCTCACCTCATCAGTTGCGGCCGCCGCGCTGCCAGCGCTGGGAGGTGAGCGACACGGGTCCACCGGCGAGCCGGTCCGCCAGCGGCTGGAGCAGGGTCCGCGCCTCGTCCGGGCGCGCCCGCACGGCCGCGACCAATCCCGTCGTACGGTCCTGGTCGTCGTCGACCAGAGCGGCCACGAAGGTCGGCCGCTCGTCCGCGTCCACGGCCGACAGCCACTGCTCGGCGTCGCCCGGCGTGCGGGTGTGCGGCGACCACCGGGCGGTGACGAGCGTGTACAGGACGTCCACCGCCGGTTCGCGGTGCAGCAGCACCACCACCGGGTCGGCCATGAAATCCTGGTAGAGACCGGCCTTCCAGAACGGCTCCTCGGTCGCGAACCGTTCCGCCGCCGCCCGGTCGGCCAGGTCGACCACATGGACGCTGCCCGTGTGCTGCTCCCCGTCGTCGGACAGGGTGGGCCCGCGGAGTATCAGCCCGTCGGCGAACCGGTCCATATAGGACCAGTGCTCCTCGCAGAGTTCGGCCAGCTGGTCCGCGACATCCGGCTTGTCCTGTGCATGTACGTAGAACGGCATGCCGGAACCGTACCCGGGCGCTCCTGAGCAGGTGGCGCGCTTCGTGCGTACGGCCGACGTTAACCGTTGCGTCACGACCTCTTCCGTTCTGTTCGGTTCTCTTGGAACATCCTGTTCGCTTCTGTTCCCCACACTCCAAGAGGCCCCTCACTCATGGCTGATATGAATCGACGCCGCTTTTTCCAGATAGCGGGCGCCACGGCGGGGTTCGCCGCGCTGTCGGGCAGCATCGACCGCGCCGCCGCCATCCCCGCACACCGTGCTTCCGGGACGATCGAGGATGTCGAGCACATCGTCGTCCTGATGCAGGAGAACCGTTCCTTCGACCACTACTTCGGGGCGTTGAAAGGGGTACGGGGGTTCGGCGACCCGCGGCCCGTGACGTTGCCGAGCGGGAAGTCCGTCTGGCACCAGGCCGACGCGGCGGGCAAGGAGACCCTGCCGTTCCACCCGACCGCGGACGACCTGGGCATGCAGTTCCTCCAGGGCCTCAACCACGACTGGGCGGGCGGCCACCAGGCGTACAACGACGGGCGTTACGACCGCTGGATCCCGGCGAAGACGCCGACGACCATGGCGTACCTGACCCGGGACGACATTCCGTTCCACTACGCGCTCGCCGACCGCTTCACCGTGTGCGACGCCTACCACTGCTCGTTCATCGGGGCCACCGACCCCAACCGCTACTACCTCTGGTCGGGGCACACCGGCAACGACGGCACCGGCGGCGGGCCCGTCCTCGGCAACGAGGAGCGCGGGTACGGCTGGACGACGTACCCCGAGCGGCTGGAGGAGGCCGGGGTCTCCTGGAAGATCTACCAGGACATCGGCGACGGTCTGGACGGCCCCGGCGGCTGGGGCTGGATCGACGACGCCTACCGGGGCAACTACGGCGACAACTCGCTGCTCTACTTCGACAAGTACCGCAACGCCCAGCCCGGCGACCCGCTGTACGACAAGGCGCGCACCGGTACGAACGTGGCCGGCGGCGACGACTACTTCGACGGGATCGCCGCCGACGTCCGCAACGGGAAGCTGCCGCAGATCTCCTGGGTGGCCGCGCCGGAGGCCTTCACCGAGCACTCCAACTTCCCCTCGAACTACGGCGCCTGGTACATCGCGCGGCTGCTCGACGCGCTGACGTCCGACCCCGAGGTGTGGAGCCGGACCGCCCTGTTCATCACCTACGACGAGAACGACGGCTTCTTCGACCACGTCGTACCGCCCCACCCGCCGACCTCCGCCGACCGCGGCCTGTCCACGGCCGACACCTCGACCGAGGTGTACGCGGGCGGCTCCTCGTACGGCCCCGGTGTCTACGGACTCGGGCCGCGCGTACCGATGCTGGTCGTCTCGCCCTGGAGCACCGGCGGCTACGTGTGCTCCGAGACCTTCGACCACACCTCGGTGCTCCGGTTCATGGAGCAGCGCTTCGGTGTGCGCGAGCCGAACATCTCACCCTGGCGGCGTGCCGTCTGCGGCGACCTGACCTCCGCCTTCGACTTCGCCCGCACCGAGCCGGCCCCGGACGACCTGCCCGACACCTCCGCCTACGAGCCGCCGGACCGCGAGCGGCACCCCGACTACCGGCCCACACCGCCCGCCGTCGGTTCGCTGCCGAAGCAGGAGCCGGGCAGCCGCCCTGCCCGGCCGCTCCCGTACGCCCCGTACGTCGATGCCGCCGTCGACATCGGCACCGGGAAGATCGCGCTCACCTTCAGCCCGGGAACGGCGGCCGGCGCACAGTTCTACGTCACCTCCGCCAACCGGACCGATGTCCCGTGGACGTATACCGCCGAGGCGGGCAGGACGGTGGCGGACGCCTGGAACTCCGCGTACTCCGGCGGCACCCACGACCTCACCGTCCACGGCCCCAACGGCTTCCTGCGTACGTTCAGGAGCCCGGGTTCCACCGCCGGCCCCGAGGTCACCGCCCGCCACAACGACGGGAGCGGCAACCTCGACCTGACGCTCACCAACCCCGGCGACACCGAGGTCCGCCTCACTCTCGCCAACGCCGACGCGTACGGGGGAGCGGAGCAGACGGTCACCGTCCGGCCCGGCGCCACGGTGTCGCGCACCATGGACCTGCGGGCCGGCAAACGCTGGTACGACGTGTCCGTCACGGCCGAGGGCGACCCGGTCTTCCTGCGCCGCTTCGCCGGTCATGTCGAGACGGGGGAGGTCGGGGTCAGCGACCCGGCGACGGCCACGGGCTGAGGACGGGACCCGGCGGCAACGGAGAACGGCGGGCCCGGACCGTCCTCGGTCCGGGCCCGCCGTTCCGTGCGGTGCGGGCCGGCTGGTGCGCGGTGCGTCAGACCGCCCCGCCGGTGCTTCCTCCGGCGCCGGACGCGGCCTTGATCCCGCCGGTGATCTCGTCCAGGACCGACAACTTCGGCGCGTCCTTGTTGATGTCGAACCCGGACCGGACCACGACGAGCATGTCCTTGGAGGTGGGGGAGGGGAACACCAGCGATTCCACGTAGCCGTCGTCGCCCTTCTCCGTCACCACCTTCCAGCGCACGACATAGCCCTTGCCGCCCGCCACCGTGACGGCCTCGGACTTCAGCTCCTCGTGCGAGCTGATCTTCCCGTAGCTCTTTCCGCCGTAGGACTCCTCGGCGTTGGCGGCGATGTCCTTCTTGGCCGTCTCCTCCGGCGTCCCGGCGGTGAGCTTCATCGCGGCCGCCGGGGCCGAGAACACTCCGCCGCGTACGCAGGTCTCGGCGGTGTCGCCGGGGCAGGCGTGCTCACCGGTCGTCAGTCCGGCGCCGACCGCCCCGGACGTTCCCTTCCACCCCTTGGGCACCGGGAGGCTGATCCCGGCGGCCAGGTCGGTGGCGAAGCCCGGCTCGCTCGGCGGAAGCTGCCCGCCGGGCCCCTGGCCGTCGCCGTTCTCCCCGCCGTCGCCCTCGCCGCCCGTTCCGCCGTCCTTCCGGTCGCCGTCCGGTGGGCCCGGCAGGTCGGGGGCGGCGGACGGCGAGGAGGCCGCGGTGTCCGGCCGGCCGTTGCCGTCCTCGCCCAGCAGATACACGCCGCCCCCGATGGCGGCGAGCACCACGACGGCGACGGTCACGCCGACGCCGATGCGGATCCCGCGACGGCGCGCCGCGCCGGGCGACGCCCGGACATGGCCGGTCCACTGCGCTCCGTCCCACCAGCGTTCCTGAGCGGGGCCTTTGCCTGAGTGCCCGGGGTCTGGATGCCAGCCGGGCGGGGTCATCTGGGTCACGGGGGCACCCTATGCGGACCGGGTGAGAATCACATGAACTGCCCGCACGCGTTCGCCCCAGGCCCCGCGCACGCGTACCCGTCCGCCCGTGGGTCAGGGTTCGATCAGCCCGGCGCGGATCGCGTAGCGGGTGAGCTCCAGGCGGTCGCGGAGGCCGAGCTTCTGGAGCAGGTTGGCCCGGTGCCGCTCCACGGTCTTGACGCTGATGACGAGCAGCTCGGCGATCTCCTTCGAGGAGTGGCCCTCGGCGACCAGCTTGAGGATCTCCTCCTCGCGTTCCGTGATGGCCCGCGCCGGCAGGTCCTCGCCCTCCTTGGCCCGGTCGAGGAAGTTGCGGATGAGCGCGGTCACCGCGCCCGGGTAGAGGAACGGCTCGTCGCGCATCGCCGCCCGGCAGGCCTCCACCAGGTCCCGGTCCGCGACCGACTTGAGGACGTACCCGGCCGCCCCGGCCTTCAACGCCTCGAAGAAGTACTGCTCGTTGTCGTACATCGTGAGCATCAGGATGCGCAGCCCGGGCATGACCCGGGACAGTTCGCGCGCCGCCTGGAGACCGGTCAGACGAGGCATCGCGATGTCCAGAATGACCAGGTCGGGCTGTTCGCTCCGGGCCATCTCTATGGCCTCGGCACCGTCGCCCGCCTCGGCGACGACCGTCAGGTCCGGTTCGCCGTCGAGGATCAGCCGGACGCCGCGACGTACAAGGGCGTGGTCGTCCGCCAGCAGGATGCGGGTCGGAGCGGCGGCGCCCCGGGCAGGCATGGCGATGGACGGTGAGGTGGGCATGGTCACTTGCTTCCGTTCGGAACGGGCACATCGAGACGTACTTCGGTGCCGCCCTGCGGACCGGCGCCGAGGAAGACCTCGGCCCCGATCAGCAGAGCGCGTTCGCGCATACCGCGCAGGCCGGCTCCCTCGGGCGCGTCACCGAGTCCGCGGCCGTCATCACGGATGCGCAGCTCAACCCCGCAGGCGCTGCGCCGCAGAGAGAGTTCGAGCCGGGTGGCGCGGGCGTGCCGGACCGTGTTGGTGAGGGCTTCCTGCGCGATCCGGTAGACGACCAGTTCGGCCTCGGTGCCCAGCTCCGGCAGATCTTTTTCCATCTGCCGGCGGATCGTCAGCCCGTCCGGCGTCGGCGTCTCGGTGATCAGCGCCGTCAACGCGCTGACCAGGCCCAGTTCCTCCAGCACCCCGGGCCGCAGCCGACGGGCGATCCGGCGGATCTCGTCGAGCGATCCCCGGGTGATCTCCTGGACCTGCCGCAGCTCTCCGCGCAGCGGCTCCGGAGCGTGGTCGGCGACCCGCTTCAGCTCCAGCAGAACCGCGGTCAGCGTCTGCCCGACCTCGTCGTGCAGTTCCTGCGCCACGCGCCGGCGCTCGGCCTCCTGGGCGGAGAGCGCGCGGGCACTGCTGGTGGCGCGCTCGGCCTCCAGCCGGTCCAGCATCGTGTTGAACGTCTCGATCAGCGCGGCGATCTCACCGTGCCCCGCGACCTCGGGGCGCGGGCTCGGGCGCAGCAGGTCGGTGGTCGTCATCGCCCGGGTTACCCGCTGGAGCGGGAAGAGGCCGAGCCGGAGCAGGGCCGCGTTGGCCGCGAGCATGAAGGCGATACCGCCGGTCAGGATCATGGCCTCGGTCAGCAGGACCGGGGTGGAGATCGTGATCGGCCCGAGCAGCAGCAGGGCGCCGGCCGCGACCAGCACGGCGGCGTTGAGCAGGAAGATCCGCCAGAACAGGGACAAGGGCGAACGGCTCCTTCGGATGTCGGGTCGTGCGGGCGCGCTGACAGCCTCCACTATCGCCGCTGCGCAGGGGGAAGCGTGCCGCCGCCCGGACGCGCCGCCCGGACGCGCCGGCCCGGACGCGCCGGCCCGGACGCGCCGGTTCGGCGACTCCTGTCCGGCGACTTCCTGCCCAGCGGCTCCTGCCCGGCGGTTCCCGTCCGGCGACTTCCCGCCCGGCCACTCTCCGGAGCGCCGCATGCGCGCCCCGTCTGCATGGTGCGCACCCCCGGATATGGGTGCTGCCCCCGATGGTCCCCGCGGGCCCTTCCGGACGACCATGAGGTCCAGGGCCCCGGGGGGCCCTGCCCCGTGCCGCACCGCGGGGAGCCGGGGCATCAGGAGCCGAGAGGGTTTCCGTACCGGGAGGGAGACACCATGCCCACGTACGACGAGCGGCTGCGTGAACTCGAGGAGCAGCTGCGTCACGACGATCCCGGGTTCGCCGAGGCGATGTCCGACGGGACGCCGCGCACCCCGCGCGAGTACCGTCGCCGCAACGCCTGGCTGTGGCTCGCCGTCGGGCTCGCCGCACTAGGCATCGGCATCGCCGTGGGCCACGGTCTCCTGATCGCCGCAGGACTGGTCGTGTCCGGCGCGGCGGCCCACCTCTTCGACCCACAGCGCGGACGTCTGCACGGGCGGGACATCCCCAGCACCCGCTGACCCGCGCCCTCTTTCCCGGCGGTGCCCGCATGCACCGCCCCACCGGCCCCTTCCGGCCGGCGTCAAGGCCTCGTCCGGACCTCCGGGCGGGGCCTTCGCGTGTAGGTGGTCGCACGCACGGATGCATGTACGGTCCGATGTGAGGTCCGACCACATTCTCGGTGTGACATAGGCTGCATGTCCGGATCCGGCCGAGGCAGGGAGATACGGATGCCCGTCGAATGGCAGCCCGTGCGGCAGTCCCGAACCCATGAGCTCGTGCTGCGCAGCATCGAGGAACGGGTCTTCGCCGGAGAGCTCCGGGCCGGCGACCGACTGCCGCCCGAACGGGAGCTGGCACCGGTGCTCGGCGTCAGCCGCTCCGCCCTGCGCGAGGCGCTGCGCGTGCTGGAGACCATCGGCATCCTGGTGGCGCAGCCGGGCCGGGGGCCCGACGCCGGAGCCCGGATCGTCCGCAACCCGGACGACGCCTTGGGCCGCCTGCTCCGCCTGCACTTCGCCCTCGGCAGCTACAGCCTCCAGGACGTCCTGGAGGCCCGGGTGATCCTGGAGCGGTCCAGCTTCGAGGCCGCCGCCTGCCACGCTCCGGACGAAGACCTCGACGAGGCGGAGAAGCTGGTGGCGGGCATGGCGGAGCCGGAGATCGGGGTCAGCGGCTTCAACGATCTGGACACCCGCTTCCATGTGCTCATCGCCCGCAGCTCCGGCAACGCCCTGACGTCCACGCTCACCTCCGCCGTACGCGAGTCCGTGCGGCCGCTGATCCTGCGCGCCCTGGAAGCCGCCGAGGACTGGCCGGCCACGGCCCGCGCCCTCAACGCCGAGCACGGTGCCCTCCTCGCGCTGGTACGGGAAGGGAAGGGCGGGGAGGCCGCGGACCTGGTGGAACGGCATATCCGTGGGCTGCACGGGACACTGGTGGACGGGCCCGCCGCACCGTAGGAGCCCGAGCAGGAGACCGAGGGGGGCTTGATCCGGCTCCCGCGGCACGGCTCCTGCGGCACGGCTCTAGCGGTACGACTCCCGCAGTACGGCTTCCGCGGCACGACGCTCGTGCGACGCCGCGTACCGCGGACGTTCCCTTCAGCGGCCCGCGCCTAGTATGGTCCGACCATAGAAACCTCATAGTGAACCGACCGGGGAGGCTCCATGCGCATCGGACTCTTCGCCACCTGTCTGGGAGACACGCTCTTCCCCGACGCGGTGCGGGCCACCGCGATCCTGCTCACGCGCCTGGGGCACGACGTGGTGTTCCCGCCGGGGCAGACCTGCTGCGGGCAGATGCACATCAACACCGGCTACCAGCGAGAACCCGTGCCATTGGTACGCAACTTCGCGGACGGGTTCGGCGACCCCTCGATCGAGGCGGTCGTGATGCCGTCGGGTTCGTGCGCCGGTTCCGTCCGGCATCAGCACCGGATCGTCGCCGACCGCTACGGCGACGCCGGGCTCCGCGCCGGAGTGGCGACCGTCGCCGCGAAGACGTACGAGCTCTCCGAGCTCCTCGTGGACGTCCTCGGCGTCACCCGGGTCGGCGCGTACTTCCCGCACCGGGTGACGTACCACCCCACCTGCCACTCGTTGCGGATGCTCCGCGTCGGCGACAAGCCCCTCCAACTCCTGCGCGCGGTCGAGGGGATCGACCTCGTCGAGTTGCCCGGAGCCGAGTCCTGCTGCGGATTCGGCGGCACCTTCGCGCTCAAGAACGCCGAGACGTCCACCGCGATGCTCCACGACAAGACGGACAGCGTCACGGCCACCGGGGCGGAGGTGTGCACCGCCGGGGACTCCTCCTGCCTGATGCACATCGGCGGCGGGCTCTCCCGGATCCGGTCCGGGACCCGCACCCTGCACCTCGCCCGGATCCTCGCCGCGACCCGCACCACGCCCGACGTCCTGACGGAGGCCTCCGTATGAGCACGTTCCTCGGCATGCCCGCCCCGCCGCCCCGCTCCCCGTACGGCACCGGAAACCTCCGCGGCGACCAGTCCTTCCCCCGTGCCGCCCACGACGAACTGGGCAACGACCAGCTCCGCCGCAACCTCGGCCGCGCCACCGGCACCATCCGCGCCAAACGGCTGAACGTCACCGGCGAACTGCCCGACTGGGAAGCCCTGCGGGACGCGGGCTCCGCCATCAAGACCGACGCCATGAACCGGCTGCCCGAGCTGCTCGAACAGCTGGAGCGCAAGGTCACCGAGCGCGGCGGCACCGTCCACTGGGCCCGCGATGCCGCCGAGGCCAACGAGATCGTCGCCCGGCTGGTGAAGGCCACCGGCAGCGACGAGGTCATCAAGGTCAAGTCCATGGCCACCCAGGAGATCGGACTCAACGAGCACCTGGAGTCGGTCGGGATCACCCCGTACGAGACCGACCTCGCCGAACTCATCGTGCAGCTCGCCCACGACAAGCCCTCGCACATCCTGGTGCCCGCGATCCACCGCAACCGCGACGAGATCCGGCAGATCTTCCTCGACCGGATTCCCGGCGTCGACCCGGAGCTGGACAACGTCCCCGCCCACCTCGCCGCCGCCGCGCGCGCCTACCTCCGCGAAAAGTTCCTCACGACGAAGGTCGCCGTCTCCGGCGCCAACTTCGGTGTCGCCGAGACCGGCACGCTGGCCGTCGTCGAGTCCGAGGGCAACGGCCGCATGTGCCTGACCCTGCCGGAGACGCTCATCACCGTGATGGGCATCGAGAAGGTGATTCCGCGCTACCAGGACCTGGAGGTCTTCCTCCAGCTCCTGCCGCGCTCCTCGACGGGGGAGCGGATGAACCCCTACACCTCGCTGTGGACCGGAGCGACGCCCGGCGACGGGCCGCGCGATTTCCACCTGGTCCTCCTCGACAACGGGCGCACCGCCGCCCTCGCCGACGCGATCGGACGCGCGGCCCTCAACTGCATCCGCTGCTCCGCCTGCCTCAACGTCTGCCCGGTGTACGAGCGGACCGGCGGCCACGCCTACGGATCGACCTACCCCGGACCCATCGGCGCCGTCCTCACCCCGCAACTGGCCGGGATGCACGCGGCGAAGGACGACCCGAACAGCTCCCTGCCCTACGCCTCCAGCCTCTGCGGAGCCTGCTTCGACGCCTGCCCGGTGAAGATCGACATTCCGTCGCTGCTGGTGGAGTTGCGCCACCAGCACACCGAACAGACCGGCGTCACACCGGAGAAGCTCGCGATGAAGGCGGCCGCCGCCGTGATGCGCCGCCCTGGTCTCTACACCGCCGCGCAGAAGGCGTCCGGGCTCGGGCGCGTCGTCGCGGGGCGCGACGGTACGATCTCGCGGCTGCCTCCGCCGTTCACCGGCTGGAGCGACAGCCGCGACACCGCGGTCCCGCCCCGGCAGACCTTCCGCGCCTGGTTCGCCTCCGACGAGGGCACGGCCGCCCTGCGGGCCGCGGCCGCCGAACACGACTCCGCGGCTACAGGCGGACACGACGCCACGGCCCCCGGCGAACGCGACACCGCGGCCCCCGGCGAACGCGACACCGCGGCCCCCGGCGGCGGGAACGACGAGGAGGACGCGACATGAACAGTGCCCGCAGCACTGCCCGCGACACGGTGCTGGGCCGGATCCGCGACGCCCTCGCGCTGGCCCCGACGCCCGCCGCCGTCGTCCCGCGCGACTACCGCACCGGCCGCGCCCTGCCCGACGACGAACGCCTCGCCCTGTTCACCGACCGGCTCCTCGACTACAAGGCGCGGGTCCACCCCTGTACGGCCGACCGCACCGCCGAGGTCGTCGGCGAGGTCCTGCGGGGGTACGGCGTCCGCCGCATCGGCGTGCCGGCCGGGCTCGACGCGCGCTGGCTCGCCCGGTACGACGGCGAGGTCCGGCAGGACGACGCCGACGTCACGCCCGCACAACTCGACGCCCTGGACGCCGTGGTGACGGCCTCGGCCGCCGGCTGCGCCGAGACCGGCACGATCTTCCTGGACGGTTCGCCCGGCCAGGGCCGCCGGGCGCTGTCCCTCGTCCCCGACCTGCACGTGTGCGTCGTCGACCTCTCCACGGTCGAGGTGGGCGTGCCCGAGGCGGTGGCCCGGCTGGTGCCCGAACGGCCGACCACGCTGATCAGCGGCCCGTCCGCCACCTCCGACATCGAGCTGGAGCGGGTGGAGGGCGTCCACGGGCCCCGGACGCTGGTGGTGGTGATCCGTACGGACGCATAGCCGTCAGGGCTCTCGGCAGTCAGGGCTCTCGGCAGTAAGGGTCCTCGGCAGTCAGGGCGCGCAGCGGTCAGGGAGTGTCCGGCCGCCCGTGCACCACGGTCACCACCGGCACCGCCGACACAGCCGCATCGCCGAACGTGATCCGCGTCCGCGCCCCGTCCTCCGCCCAGCGCACCTCGACCGTGTCGCCGGCCACCTCCACCCGGTCCACCACCCCGTCCAGCGGGTCGGCTGCCGGGTCGGTGTCCGGGTCGGATTCCGGGGCGGCGGTTAGGGAAGCGAGCGCCGCCAGGACCGCCGTGCCGGTCACTTCGGCGGCGAGCCGGGGCACGGTCGCCCAGGGCGCGAACGCCGTTCCCTGCGGGGCCCGTACGTCCTCGGGCGCCTCCCAGCCGTGCAGCCCGCGCAACCGCGAGCGCACCGGGCCGCCGGGGTCGGTCGCCCAGCCCGTCAGCTCCGCCCGCGCCCCGTCCGGCGCGCCCAGCACCCGGTGCACCCGCAGCTCGTGGCGGCCCCGCGCCACGGTCACGCTCTCCACCCGCAGCCCGGGAACGGTGGACGGGCCCGCCGGGAACACCGGCAGGTGCCAGGAGGCCGCCCAGCCCCAGCCGTCGCCGTGCCCGGCCCCGAGCGGATGGATGCGCCGCCGAGCGCTGCGCGCTCCACCGACCGTCACCGACAGATGGTTGTCCGCCGTGTTCGCCGCCGAGGTCGGCCCGGTCACGGTGGAGTACGCGAGCCGCGCGTAGTGCGGGTCCTCGTCGGCCGCCGACTCGCCCTCGTCCGGGCGGACATGGTCGCTGCCGTGGTTGTGCAGCCGCACCACACCGTCCGCCCGCGTCGACTGCAGCAGAAGGCCCGCCGCCGGTACGGACAGCACCCGGTCGGGGCCCTCGCTCGGAGCCTCCTCCTCCGGCGACGCCCACAAAGGATGCTCGGCCGGGGCCAGCAGAGCCACGAAAGCCTTCGACGCCCAATAAGGGGACGCGGGACCGGAATAGGTCTGCAGCGTCGCCGTGTGCGGGCCGTGCCAGCCAAGGCTCAGCAGCCCGTCGTTCCCGACCGCGCCGCGCTCCAGGAAGTACCGCAGCGATCCGCTGACCACCCGTCGCGACACCCCCGGGGCGAGCGGCGTGTGCCCGGTCACCGCGCCCAGGCCCACACCCGCGCTCGCGGCGAAGCGATAGGTCAGCGAGCGCCCGAAGTGCAGCGGGGCCCCGTCGCCGCCGAACATCAGCGAGAAGCTCTCCAGATGCTCGCGCAACCGCGCCCCGTGGAGCGCCGACTCCCGCTCGTCGCCCGCGAGATGGGCGTCGAGCAGCGGATACAGGTGCAGCGCCCAGCCGTTGTAGTGGTCGAAGGCGCGCCCGTCGCCGTCGGCGTACCAGCCGTCGCCCCGGTACCAGCCCTCCAGCAGCTCCAGCGCCCGCTCCCGGGCCCGTGCCGTCTCCGCGTCGCCCCGGCCCACCGACTCCAGGAACCCGGCGACGGTGTACGGGAAGAGGTACCAGTTGTTGCCCGCCGGAACGTGCCGCAGCGCGCCCCGCAGCCAGTGCTCCGCCCGGTCCCGTACGTCGGACGCCAGCCGGTCCCAGAGCCAGGGCCGGGTGAGCCGCAGGCCGAGGGCCACCGACGCGGACTCCACCATCGGCTGGCCCTGCACATGGTGGTCCAGGATCAGCGGCCAGGACTCCGCGTCGTCCCGGCCCGGTGTCCGCGTACCGGCGTCGAGCCCGTCCGCGTACCGCTCCAGCAGTCCGTTCGGATCCTTGCCGCCGGCCCCGGCGACCCGGAAGCCGGCCGCCAGGAACGTACGCGCGTACCCCTCCAGGCCGTCGGAGCGGACACCCGAGTGCGACGGGGGCCCGGGCAGGTCGAGCCGGGCGCCGCCCGGGGTGGCCCACTTCCATGCGGCGTCCAGCATCCCGTCGGCGGCCGCCTCCCAGTGGGCGCGGGTGTATCCGGTGTACGGGCTCGACGCGCGGTCTTCCGGGGGCAGTCCGAAGAGGGCGGCAGCGGAGGTCGTCATCCGGGAATCCTGATCGACCGATCAAAGAGGGTCAATAGATCGATCACAAGCGGGCTCAATCGATCAAACGCTCATCAAGGAGAGGGGGCCTCGGGGCGTCGGCCGGAAAACCGTTGCGCTTACCATCTTTTCCGACATGGACTCCATCAGCCTCTGGCAACTGGCCGCACTCGCGGCGGCATCCACCCTCGTCGGCTTCTCCAAGACGGCCGTCAGCGGTGCCAATACGATCAGCCTCGCGGTCTTCGCGGCCGTTCTCCCGGCCCGCGAATCGACCGGAGTACTGCTCCCGATCCTCATCGCCGGCGATCTCCTCGCCGTACGCGTCTACCGCCGTCACGCCCACTGGCCCACACTGCTCCGGCTGTTCCCCGCCGTCGCCGTGGGCGTCGTGGCGGGCACCGTGTTCATGCTGTGGGCCGACGACGCGGCGGTCCGCACCTCCATCGGCGCGATCCTGCTGTTCATGACGGGCGTCACCCTGTGGCGTCGCCGGATCGCGGAGAAGGAGGCGGAGAGGGAGAGGGAGACCGAGTCCGGGAGCGGGGCCGACGGTGGGGGCGAGACCGAAACCGAAGGCGGCACCGGCCGGACCGCCGCGCGCGGTTACGGCGTTCTCGGCGGGTTCACCACGATGGTCGCCAACGCCGGCGGCCCGGTGATGTCGCTCTATCTGCTCTCGGCCGGCTTCCGCAAGCTCGGCTTCCTCGGCACCTCGGCCTGGTTCTTCCTGATCGTGAACGTGTCCAAGGTGCCGTTCAGCGTGGGCCTCGGCCTGATCGACGCCCGCTCCCTGCTCCTCGACGCCTGTCTGCTGCTGTTCGTCCTGCCCGGTGCCTATCTGGGCCGCGCGTGCGTCGACCGGATCAACCAGAAGGTCTTCGACCGGATAGTCATCGGTGCGACGGTGGTCGGCGGACTCCAACTCCTGCTGATCTGAGGCCGACCGGCCGCCGCTTCAGGGAAGCAGCAGCCAGTCCGCGCCCACGGCGGCCAGCAGCCCCGCTCCCAGCAGCCAGCTGGCCAGCCGGGTGCGGCCGTTCCTGCTCAGCTCGATGACCACGCCGCACAGGATGAGCGCGAGTCCGTAGACGCCGACGACGAGCACCGACGAGCGGCTCGCGATACGCAGCCCGAGCACGACGGCCATCGCGGCCATGCCCACCGAGGAGAGAACGATCCGCAGCCGCCGGGCCTGGCGCGGAGTGAGTCTCTTCCCGTCCTGACCGACCGGGACGTCATCGAGCTCATCCGTCCCCGCCCCCGTCGCCGTTCCAGGAGCGGCCTCCGGCTCCGCCTCCACCTCCGCCTCCGTCTTCACGGCGGTGTCGGCTATCGGGGCGTCGGCGCCCCGGTCCTGGTCGGACTGTTCGTCGTTCAGCCCGTCCTCGCGGCCGGCCTCGCGCTCGTCCCGGCGCTCGTCCCGGTGCTGGTCCTGGTCAGAAGTGCTCATGGAGCCGGATCGTAGTAGCTGCGCGGACCTCCGGTTCCCGGACCCGGACCTTCCGCCCTCGGGCCCGGCCCCGGCGCCGCACGCCGGACTACCCGAGCAGGCGGGGCGCCTCGGCCGCCGCGTCCACCGGCGAGCCCGACTCCACCCGGCCCGCCAATTCCCGCGCCCAGTCGGACAGTCCGGCGACCGCGATCCCGTGCGGCCCGGAGTCGGCGAACGGGGCGAGCGCCCCCGCGCCCCGGCGGAGCAGCCGGGCCCCGCCCTCGGTGTTGCCCCGAGCGGAATGGGTCAGCCCCACCGCGAGCTGGGCCAGCCCCCGCCAGAGCTCGCGTTCGTCCTCCGGCCCCGATTTCCAGGCGTCCTCGAAGACCTCGTGCGCATGGAACGGCATGCCCGCGTCCAGCAGCCGCTGCGCCTCCCGCAGCGTCTCCGGAGGCGTGCGGACGACCCCCTCCGGCTGTCGTTCGACGCCGGGCGTTCCGTACGGGAGGGGGCGCCCCAGTCCATCGCGGGGGCGCGCGTTGCGCGCCCGGCCCTCGGCATCACGGTCTCTGCGCGTCTCGTTCACCACTCGATTGTGCCCCGCACCTGCGGGGAATCGTGCGAACCCTGTCGGCGAGCACCCGCGCACGACTAGGCTCGACCGTCGAAGAAGACTGCCTCTTTGGGAAGGGTGGGCATGAAGCCGTCCCGTCCGTTGTACGAGCGTGAACCTGAACTCGCCGCCGCTGCCGAGGCGGTGGATGCCCTGTGCGGTGCGCAGGCCGTCGGCGGGCTTCTGGTCTTCAGCGGAGAGGCGGGGATCGGCAAGACCGCGCTGCTCGCCGAGATCCAGGCGATGGCCGCCGACCGCTGCACCGTGTGGTCCGCGCGTGGCGGCGAGACCGTCACCTCCGTACCGTTCCACGTCGTACGGCAGTTGCTGCAGCCCGCGCTCGACCAGTTCCCGCCCGACGAGACCCGGGCCCTGTTCGGCGACTGGTACGAGACCACCGCGCCGGCCCTGGGACTCGCCGAGCCGAGCGGTCCGCAGCCCGACCCGCAGGGTGTGCGCGACGGACTGGACTTCGTCGTCGGCCGGCTCGCGTCCCGGCTCAGCCACCGGCCGCTGCTGCTCATCGTGGACGACGCGCACTGGGCCGACGGCGAGTCCCTCGCCTGGCTGGCCTCGTTCACCGCCCGCCTCGGTGAACTCCCGGTCCTGGTCGTCCAGGCGCACCGCCCGCAGGAACTGGCCGAACGCGATGCCAACTACATCGCCGACCGCGAGGCCGAGCGCGGCTCCGGCAGCCAGGGCACGGTGAACCGGGTCGCTCTGCGGGCCCTGACGCCGGACGCCACCGCCGTACTGGTCCGCGCGGGCCTCGGCGACCACGCCGACGACCCGTTCTGCCGCGAGGTGTGGGCCGTCACCGGAGGCAACCCGTACGAGGCGGTCGAGCTGGTCGCCAAGGTCCAGGACCGCGAACTGCCGCCGGTGGAGGAATCCGCCGGCGAGCTGCGCGAGCTGGGCGCCTCCGCGAGGGGCAGCGGACTCGTCGCCCGGCTGGAGCGGCTCGGCACGAACGCCAACCGGTTCGCCTGGGCCGCCGCGGTGCTCGGCACCGACATCTCGCAGGAACTGGCCGCCACACTCGCCGGAATGAGTTCGGCGGAGGCCGCCGACTGCACGGCCCGGCTGCGCGACGCCCGTATCGTCAGCGGCTTCGACCCGCTGGAGTTCGTCCACCCGCTGATCGCGACCGCCGTCTACCGCTCGATCCCGCCGGCCACCCGCACCGCCATGCACGGGCGCGCGGCCTGGGCGATCACCCGGGCCGGTCTCGGCGCCGCCGCGGCCTCCCGGCACCTGCTGGAGGTCCACCCGGACGACGACCAGGAACTGGTCGCGCAGTTGCGCGAAGCCGCCGGCCAGCACCTCGCCGTCGGCGCCCCCGAAGCGGCCCGGCGCTGCCTGGAACGGGCGCTGGAGGAGCCGCCGCGCCCCAAGGACCGGGCCGTCCTGCTGTACGAGCTGGGCTGCGCGACGCTGCTGAGCTCCCCGCCCACCACGGTCCAGCATCTGCGCGCCGCCCTGGACATGCCGGGGCTCGACGACGGACTGCGGATCGACGCCACCTTCCGGCTCGCCGCCGCGCTCGCCCACAACAACCAGCTCAAGGACGCGGCGCTCTCGCTGGCCGCCGAGGCCGCGCGCACCGCGCCCGGCCCCGGGTTGATGCGCCTGCAGGCCGCGCACTTCATGTGGGAGGGCATGCAGGCCACCGAGGACGACGGACCGACCCGTTCCCGGCGGCTCACCCGCAACGCCGACCACCTCAAGGGCCGCGACAACGCGGAGCGGGCGCTGCTCACGCTGCGGGCCTTCGACGCCATGCTGCGCGGCGAGAACGCCCAGCTCATCGTCGACCTCTGCGAACGCGCCCTGATCGACGGCAGCCCCGCCCGGGGCCTCGGCTGGACCGACTCCGAGTGGGGCTTCGAGCTGCCCACCATGGTCGGCATCACCTACACCTTCGTCGACCAGCTGGACCGCGCCGAGAGCCTCTTCGGCGAAGCGGTCCGGGCCTTCGAGATCTCCGGCTGGAGCGGGGCCCACCTGGCGTTCGCCCACACCCTGCTCGGCATGGTCCACCGCCGTCGCGGCCGCCTCGCCGAGGCCGAGGGCTTCCTGCGCGAAGGACTCCGCCTCGCCGACCGCGTCGGCTCCGGGCTGCCCGTGCACTGGGACGCGGCCTGCCTGCTCATCGACACCCTGCTGGCCCGTGGACGTACCGACGAGGCCCGCCGCATCGCCGACCGCTACGACTTCGGCCCGCCCTACCCCAGCGCCATGGTGCTGCCGGACGGACCGTGCGTGCGGGGCCGCCTGCTGCTGGCGGAAGGCCGCAAGGAGGACGCCATCGCCGAGCTGGAGGCGGCGGGCGCCGCTCTGGAGCAGCGCGAACGCTTCAACGGGATCTGGGCCCCTTGGGCCGGTGACCTGGCGCGCGCCCTGGCCGAGGACGACCCGGCCCGGGCGGCGCATCTCGCCGCCCGCAACCGGGTGCACGCCGAACGGTTCGGCACGCCCACCGCCCTGGGCGAGGCCCTGCGCTGCGTCGCCCTCTTCGCGCCGCCGGAGCGCTCCGCGCAACTGCTCGCCGAGGCGGTGGGCCACCTGGAGAAGTCCTCCTCCGCCTACGAGCACGCCCTCGCCCGGGTCGACTACGGGATCGCGATCGGATCGCACCGGGAGCTGGCCCGTGCCCAGAAGCAGGCGATGGCCTGCGGAGCTGAAGGGCTGGCCGCCCGCGCCCAACAGGCACGGGCGTCGATACGGTCCTCGGAGTGAGGTAATGTTTGTCCTGCGCGGCCACCCGGGACGACCGGGAGGAAACGCGGCGGGACGTGGCGCAGCTTGGTAGCGCACTTGACTGGGGGTCAAGGGGTCGCAGGTTCAAATCCTGTCGTCCCGACTGGAGACAGTCGCAGGTCAGGGCCGGTTTCGGAGAAATCCGAGACCGGCCCTCGATCATTTCCGGGGACCGTTCGGGCCGTCCGGGCTCCGGTCGGGGACCAGCTGAGGTCCGGCGTCCTACGCCACCACGCATCGGCCCCACGTATGCCGTGAGCCCGGCCGCCGGGGTGTGGCGGCCGGGCTCGGGTGGTCATCGGGCGCAGGGAGCGAACTACGGGAGTCCGTGGACGTGCGGCGCCACGCTGCTGACCCAGTTGTCGCCGTTCGACGCGTCCCAGTTCGTGGACCAGGTCATCGCGCCGCGCAGCTGCGGGTAGGTCTTCTCGGGCTTGAAGTCGCCGCAGTTCTCGCCCTTGGTCAGGCAGTCCAGCGCGTCGTTCACGACCGCCGGGTCGACGTAGCCGGAGCCGGCGCCGCTGGTGGATGCGGGGGTGCCGATGCCGACCTGGTCGGCATCGAGGCCGTTCTCCAGTTGGATGCAGGCCAGCGCGGTCAGGAAGTCGACCGTGCCCTGGGCGTAGACGTTGCCGTCGCAGCCGAGCATCGAACCGCTGTTGTAGTACTGCATGTTGACGACGGTCAGAATGTCCTTCACGTCGAGCGCCAGCTTGAAGTACTCGGTGTCGGTGTTCTGCATGTCGATCGTCTGCGGCGCCATCGTGAGGACCAGGCCGTCGCCGGCCTTCTCGGACAGCGACTTCAACGCCTCGCCCATGTACTGGGCGTTGACGCCGTGCTCCAGGTCGATGTCGACGCCGTCGAAGCCGTACTCCTGCATGAGGGCGTAGGCGCTGTCGGCGAACTTCTGGGCCGACGCGGAGTCGTCGACCGTCACGTTCCCGAGTTCGCCGCCGACGGAGATGATGACGGACTTGCCGGCCTCCTGCTTGGCGGCGATGTCGGCCTTGAAGTCGTCCTCCGACGCGTAGCCGACCTCCGGGGCGAGGTTGAACTCGATCTCGCCGTCGGTGGCGGTGGAATCGGCGAAGGCGACCGCGATGATGTCGTAGCCGTCCTGGACGTCGCCCAGCTTCTGGACGGTCGCGCCGTTGTCGAAGTTCTGCCAGTAGCCGGTGACGGCGTGTGCGGGTACCGCCGCTCGGGCCTGCTCGCCCTCGGCCGCGCCCGCGCTGCCCGCCAGGGTGGTGGATGCCATGAGTCCGCCGACGGCGAGGGCGAGGGCGACGCCGCCGCCCAGGATCTTGTTGTTGCGCTTCTTGCGATGCGTCCGGTCCACGAGGGATCTCCAGGTGCGTGTGGGGGGAGTTCGCGTATGGGGGACATCGGTGGCCACCGACCTGGTGCAGGAGATTGGTTCATACCAATGCTCATGTCAACCCTTGTGGCAGGAACCACCGGACTTCTGGGCGACCTTGACGCCGCGTGCCGGTCCGACCACGCTCGGAGGCGCAACTGGCCGACGGTGCCGGGGCCGTTCGCGTTCGCCTTCCGCGATTCCCGCAAGGCTGCCGCTCTGTGGCGATCGACCACTCCTGCCCCATGGCATCGCCTCCCGTGACACCGCGATACTGCGACCGTTCGCATCGTCGAAAGGGTCCACGTGACGTATCAGCTCCGCACCACCACCACCCGGCTCGGTCTCGGCGGCCTGGCGCTCCTGCTCGCCATCGCGGGCCCCGCCCTTCCTGCCACGGCCTCCCCGGCGGACACCGCCCGCATACCCACGGAGGCGACGGTCGAGGAGCGGCGCCTCGACCGGGCCGCCCCGCAGGAGATCCTGCGCCGCAGTGCGTTCGACGCCTTCGCCCCGCGCTTCCGGCGTGCCCTGACCGAGGCCCGGAGCTACGCGCAGGCGGAGCGAACGGTGACCCGCCACGCCGCGGAGCTGTGGCGGCGCGCCGTGGACCGCGCCCAGGGCCGCGGGCCCGCCACGGGCGACCTGAGCCGGGGCGACGACCGCCCGCTGTACTGGGCCCGGCTCGCGCTCAGCCGTGAACTGCGGACGTGGGAGCCCCGGTTCGGGCTCGACGACGAGCAGCGCAAGGCCCTGCACACCGCCCTGGAGACCTCCTCGCGCGGCCAGGCGGACATCCGCCACCCGGGTCACCGGGTGAAGCGGGTGCTGGTCACCGGCTTCGACCCGTTCACCCTGGACAGGGACGCCCGGATCGGCAATCCCTCGGGCGCGAGCGCGCTCGCCCTGGACGGCACCCTGGTGCAGACCGCCGAGGGCCCGGCCCGGATCGAGGCCGTCGTCTTCCCCGTGCGCTGGACGGACTTCGCCGAGGGAACCGTCGAGCGGGCCCTCGCCCGGCAACTGCCGCACCTGGACCTGTTCACCACCGTCAGCCAGGGCCGCGAGGGCCGCTTCGACGTGGAGCGCACCAACGGCGCCTGGCGCGGAGGTTTCCCCGACAACGAGAACGTGGCGAGCACCGGGCCCGTGCCCGTCACCGACCCCGGCTCACAGCCGCAGTGGACCTCCACCACGCTCCCGTACCGGCAGCTCACCGAAGCGGACACGGGCCGCTTCCCGGTGTACGACAACACCGAGGTCACCGAGATCCCGGCGGGCGGCACCCAGCCGGTGACCAGGCCGGACGGGCCCACCCCCGGCTCGGCGTCGCGGGCCGGAGGCGGCGGCGACTACCTCTCCAACGAGATCGCCTACCGGGTCACCCTGCTGCGCGACCGGCTCGGGCTCCCGAAGCTGCCGGGCGGTCATCTGCACACCCCGGTCCTGCGGTTCGGCGCGGAGAACACGAACCCGCAGACGGGCACGGTCACCGACCCGGAGTTCGAGCGCAACCGCTCGGACATCGTGCGCCAGGTGCGGGAACTGGTGAAGACGGCGGTCGGCGCGGCCGATTGAGGGGCAGAGGAATGCCGCGCCACCGCTTCGACCGGTCGAAGCGGTGGCGCGGCGACGCGCGGTCTGCGGCGCCCGGACTCAGGCCAGCAGCTTCGCCTTCGCGCGCTCGTACTCCTCGGCGTTGAGCGCGCCCTTGTCCTTGAGCTCCGCGAGCTTCGCCAGATCGTTCACATGGCCGCTCCCGCCGGACCCGCCCTGTGATGCCGCGGCGTCCTGGACGTACTTCCGGAAGGCGGCCTCCGAGTCCTTGGCCAGCTTCTCGTCGCGCTCGTGCATGCTGCGCCCGCGGACGATGAGGTAGACCAGCACGCCCAGATAGGGCAGCAGAATGACGAAGACCAGCCAGCCCGCCTTGGCCCAGCCGTTCAGCGAGTGGTCCCGGAAGAGGTCGGTGACCACCTTGAACAGCAGGAAGAACCACATGACCCACAGGAACAGGTACAGCATGGTCAGGAAGAGGTTCAGAAGCGGGTAATCGTCCATGGGGCCTACTCCGATCGCACGGATGGTCCCTTATTCATACAGCTGGTCCGATTGGTCCGCATCCGGTGATCCGCAGTACATGCGCGGGCGGATGGGCGATGCCCAGCTCCGGTCGCCAGGCCGCCAGGATCTGGGCCGACGGATCGAACAGCGGGGCCGGCAGCTCCTCGGGCGCGGTCCACCGCCAGGCGCTGATCAGGTGCGGCTCGGTCACTTCCGGGACGCCGGAGGCGAGGCGTACGACGGCCGCCATGCTGATGCGGTTGATCCCGCCGATCACGTCGTGGATCATCGCGATGATCTCCACGGACGCCGCGTCGACCACCAGGCCCGTCTCCTCGCGCAGCTCCCGCGCGGCCGCCTCGGCGATCGACTCGTGCGTCGCGTCGACCTTGCCGCCCGGCAGCTCCCACGTACCGCTGTGGTGCCGGCCCAGCAGGACGCGCCCCCGGCCGTCCTCGACGATCACTCCGACCCCGAGGGCCGCCTGTGCCGTGGGCGGGCGGGTGTTGCGTGCGGGCTCGGTGACAGGGTCGGCTGACATGATGCTGGCGCTCCGCTCTCCGGTACGGGTACGAGTACGGGCCACCGTAGCCAAGGCCGGGCCGGGCGTGCTCAGGTCACCAGGCGCAGCGACCTCTCCGCGATGCCGAGCCGTACGCTCTGCCCCCAGGTCAACTCCAGCGCGTCGGACTCCATCCCGTCCCCGAAGACCACGATCCGGTCCGACTCCACGGTCAGCCGCAGCCCCTGTCCCCGGCCCAGTTCGCCCGCCACCCTCGACGTCCCGGTCGCCGGGGAGGGCCAGGCCTCGCGCACGAACCACAGGAGCCGCGCGTCGCACGGCGCGGGCAGGGGCAGGGCGGCGCCGCGCTCCAGCCACAGCGAGCGGAGCCAGCCGGTGGCGCCCGTGCCGGTGCCGACCAGCACCCCGGAGGAGGCCTGGGCTTCGCCGGGGGCCGCCTCACCGTCGTCGCCCAGGCGGTAGCGGGCCGTCTGGTGGCCGGGCGGCCCGAGGTAGATCTCGTTGAGGGCGAGGAGGCGTTGCGTGTCGTCGGCGACGGCCTCGACCATGGTCAGCTCCTCGGCCCGACCCCCGGCGGCGGTCGCGGCGCGCAGCAGGGCGGCCGCGTCGGTGTGGCGGTGCCGGACCAGGACGCCGGGGTTGCGCCCCGGGGCGGTGTCGATGCCCACCACCGGCTGCCCGGACAGGTACTTCGCGGTGTTGGCGACCAGCCCGTCCTGGCCGACCACGACCACCACGTCCTCCGGGGCGAACAGGAAGCGGTCCAGGTCCGCCCGTTCCACCCGGGTGGAGCGCCAGGTGAGCGGCACCGCCGCCGCCACCTCGCGCAGCGCCTGCCGGGTGTCCTCGTGGCGGCGGGCCACCTCGTCGATCGAGCGGCCCCGGCTGGACAGGAAGAACGCGGCCTGCCCGTGCGTCCCGTGCCGGGCGAGCAGCTCCTCGTACTCCGTCCGCCGGTGGACGAGCACCGCCCGGGGCGCCAGGCTCACGCGCCCGCCCCGCCTTCCGGACGGCCGAGCTTGGCGAGCAGCCCGGTGAGGACGTCGGGGGAGAGGGTGAGGCTCTCGATGCGCGGCAGGTTCTCCGCGAGCCGGGTCGCCGCCAGGGCGTGCAGCGTGGCCGGGTCGACCTCGCCGTGCACCCGCAGCCACGCGGCCTGCGCCTCGGCCCGCGCCGCACCCGTCTCGCGCGCCGCCTCGGCCTCCGCGCGGGCGAGGCGTACCTTCCGGGACGCCTCAGCCTCCGTCCGTACGCCGTCGGCCCCGGCCTTCTCCTCGGCCTCACGGCGGGCGTTGGTGCCGCGCTGGTCGACCAACTGCTCCTCGCGCCGGGCCAGTTCGATCTGGCTGGCCAGCTCGTTCTCGGCGATGGCGCGTTCGCGCTCGACGGCCACGGCCCGCCGTTCGTAGGTCGCCCGGTCCGCCTCCTGCTGGATCTGCTCGCGGGCCGGGGTGCGCAGGGCGCGCTCGACCTCGGCCTCGGGGCGGATCGCGACGACGCGCACGGCCACCACGTCGATGCCGGTGGCCGGGAGCCGGGGTTCGGCGGCGAGACCGGTGGCGACCCGTTCGCGTACGGAGGCGACACCGTCCACCAGGGCCGCGGCCAGCGGGGTGCGGGCCAGGACGTCCAGGGTGTGCTGCTGCGCGGTCTCGGTGAGCAGAGTGGCGATCTGCTCCAGCGGTGCGCCGCGCCAGCTGCCGGTGTCCGGGTCCACGGAGAAGTCGAGCCGGTTCGCCGCCTCGGCCGGATCGCTGATCCGGTAGGTGACGGTGGCCTGCACGGTGACGTCCTGGAAGTCCGCCGTACGGGCGTGGAACGCCATGGCCAGCTCCCGGTCGTCCACCGGGACTTCGGAGAGCGCCGCCGAGAGCGACCGGTACCAGAAGCTCAGCCCCTGGCCGTCATGGGCGAGCGTGCCGCGCTTGTGGTGGCGGATGTGGGCGGTGGGCGCGGAGCGCAGGTGGCGCCAGCCGAAGCGCCGGGTGATGTCGGCCATGATGGAGACCCCCTCGATTTCGTCATGACGACGATAAGGGGAGAGGGGTATTAGAGTCAAGGTGACTATTAATGGGGTGCGGGTCGGCGGCCGGCCGCGTGCCTGGCCGGGATCTCGCCGCCTCCGTGCACGGCGAGATCGGCGCCGTTGACGTACGAGGAGAGGTCGCAGGCCAGCCAGAGGCAGGCCCGGGCCACATCGTCCGGTTCCGCCAGGCGCCCCATCGGAACGATGCCCGCCACCGCGGCCCCGTCGTCGTCGCCGTACAGCGCGGTGGCGCTCTCCGTCCGGATGAGGCCCGCCGTGATGTGGTTGACCCGGACCTTCGGCGCCCATTCGAGGGCCAGTGCCCGGGTCAGTCCGAGCAGGCCCGCCTTGGCCGCGGAGTAGGCGGCGGTACCCGGCTGCGGGTCATGGGCGGAGACGCTGCCGATGTTGACCACGGATCCGCCGTCCGGCTGCTCCCGCATCACCAGATTCGCCGCCTGGGCCGTGTAGAAAGGCGCGAGGAGGTTGAGTGCGACGACCTTCTCGACGAAGCGCGGCGAGACGGTCGCGGCGTCGGCGTCCGGAGAGCCGCCGGCGTTGTTCACCAGCACATCGAGCCGCCCGAACCGCTCGGCGGTCGCGGCGACCAGATCGGACGCCGCCGCCGGATCCCGCAGGTCCGCGACCCGGAACTCGGCCTCGTGCCCGCCCGTCGACGGTGGCGCGACCGGTGTGCCGCGCCCGCAGACCATGACGTCCGCGCCGCTCGCGAGGAAGGCCCGTGCGATCGCGGCCCCCAGTCCCCTGGTGCCGCCGGTGACGAGCACGGCCCGCCCGGTGAAGTCCGTCGCGCGGTACTGGTCGTCCATGGTCGGCCCTCCTGCCCCGGAATCTACCAAGCGCTTGTTAGGTGCGATAGGGGGAGAGGTGGATGGGCCGTGCCGCGGTGCGGATACACGGGCGGCCGGTGACCTCCGCAGAGGTCACCGGCCGGCCGGGCGGTGCGCCGCCCCCGTCCCCACGGTGCGGCGCGGGTGGACCGTCCCCATCCGCTGGGACCGGTCCACGTCTGTCAGGACTCCGGCGCTCCCGCCGTGAGTCCGAGGCTCGGGAGAACCGCCATCTCCACGAACCGGGTCAGATACGCCGCGTCGGCGTAACGCCCCTCCAGCAGCGGCCGGGCGCGCATCACGCCGAGCAGCTGGGCCGCCACGAACTCGGCCCCCGGAAGGTCCGCCGCGATCTCGCCGCGCTCCTGGCCCCGCCGGACCATCGCGTCGATCGCCGCGATCTCCGGCAGGATCAGCGCCTCGCGCAGCGCGCACAGCAGCTCCGGGCTCTGGAGCGCGGCATGGCTGAGGGCGTGCATCAGCGGGGTGTCGCTCTCCGAGGCCTCGCCGATCGCCCGCGCGGCCGCCAGCAGGTCCCCGGCCAGCGTCCCGGTGTCGATGTTCGGGAGCCGCATCCGGCGGGTGCCGTGCAGAGCGGCCACCACCAGCTCCGGCTTGGAGCCCCACTGCCGGTACAGCGTCGACTTCCCGCAGCGCGTGCGCGAGGCGACGCCCTCCATGGTCAGTGACTCGTAACCGCTCTCCCGCAAGAGTTCCAGCACCGCCGTGTAGAGCTCCTGCGCCCGCTCCGGTGTGATCTTCGACCGGCGGGACGCGAGGGCTGACTCCGGTGCGGAATCGGGGGACGGCATGGGTTCTACCTCCTGCGGCGGTGCGGCGAGGTTCTCGATACGCCAGTGTACCGATACGCGCGTGTACCGATACGCCAACGTATCGGTACACTGGCGTATCGATACGGCGTGGATCTCACCGGGCCGTCCTGACACCGCTTCGCATCCAAGGGGGCACCGGGTGACATACGCCCGCACCGAGCCCACGGACCAGGAGCCGGACATACGTGCCCGACCGCCCCTCGTCCGCGAGTTCCTTCTCGTGGCCGGACTCTTCCTGGCCTACAAGTTCGGCCGCCAGGCCGCCAACGGTCATGTCGAGGAGGCGTTCCGCAACGCGGGGAACGTGTGGGACCTCGAACGCGCCCTGCACCTTCCCGGCGAGGGCGCGGTCCAGGGGCTGCTGCTGCACGGCCAGCCCCTGATCCATGCGGCGAACACCTACTACGCCACCGTGCACTTCCCGGCCACGGCCCTCTTCCTGGTCTGGCTCTACTGGCGCCGCCCCCGGCACTACGTCTGGGCGCGCCGCGTGCTCGCCGCGCTCACCGCCGCCGCCCTGGTGCTGCACCTGCTGTTCCCGCTCGCCCCGCCCCGGATGCTCCCGGTCGCCGGAATGATCGACACCGGGCAGGTCTACGGGCCGACGGTGTACGGACAGACGCCCGCGACCGACACGATGGCCAACCAATTCGCCGCGATGCCCTCGCTGCACGTCGGCTGGGCCGTGATGGTCGCCGTCGGACTGATCGCCGCCACCCGTTCCCGGTGGCGCTGGCTGTGGCTGCTGCACCCGGCGCTCACCCTGCTCGTCGTGGTGGGCACGGCGAACCACTACTGGCTCGACGCGATCGTCGTCGCGGCGCTGCTCGCCGTCGCCCTGGCCGCGTTCCGGCTGCCGCTCTCCGCCCGTACCGCCCCGGCGCTGCTGCCCCGGCCGGACCTGTGGGGGAGGAGCGGCGACGGGTTTCCCGTACCGGCGTACGCGAGTGGCGCGGCAGGGCCTGCGGCCTTCGCTCCGGCCGCCGTGCCGGGAGCCTCCGGGCCGGGGGCCTTCGAGTCGGCCACCGGTGCGACGGCCGGTCCGCCCCGGTCCTTCGAACCCAGTGCTGCCGCCGCCGGATCGCGGGCGCGTGCCCGGGCCGGAGCCGTGCGATGAACGCCACCCTGCTCGCCGTAGCGCTCTCCCTCGTCTCCGCCGGCGCCTACGCGGCCGCCGCCGTGGCCCAGTCCCGGCTGGCCGGCCGCACCGACCCCTCCACCGGCGTGCTGCGGCTGCTGGGCCGGGGCGCCTGGTGGTCGGCGGTCGGCCTGAACGCCGCGGGCGCGCTGCTGCACGTCGCCGCGCTCAACTACGGCCCGCTCACCCTGGTCCAGCCGCTCGGCGCGCTCACGCTCGTCGTCGCCGTCCCGCTCGGGGCGCGCGCGGCCGGACGCCGGGTCGGCCGCGTCGAGTGGCGGGGCACCGCCCTGACCCTGCTCGGCCTCGGGGCCCTGCTCCTGACCGCGGGCGGCTCCGCCCCGCACGAGACCCTCAGCCTCCCCGAGGCGCTCGGCGTGGGCGCGGCCACCATGGCGGTCGTCGCCGGACTCGGCCGGCCAGGGGCCCGGCCGGGGCTGCGGCACGCGGCGGCCTCCGGGATCACCTCCGGGGTCGCCTCCGCGCTCACCCAGACCCTCACCGTCGCCGTCACCGACCACTCCGGCGGCCCGCTGTTCAGCTGGCGGCTGCTGACGGTGGCACTGCTCGTCTCCGCCTTCGCGATGGGCGGCCTGCTGCTGTCCCAGACCGCCTACCGGGGCGGGCTCGGCGCACCGCTCGCCGTGGTCACCCTCGCCAACCCGGTCGCCGCCGCCGCGATCGGCCTGGCCCTGCTCGGCGAGCGCCTCCAGGGCGGGCCGGTCAGCCTGGTGCTCGCCCTCCTCGGTACGGCGGCGGCCGTGCGCGGGGTGATCCTCCTCAGCCGGGCCCAGGCGCGGAACACGGAACAGGGCGACGCGGCCGAGGAACCGGTCGCCGCCCCGGTGGACCCGGTGCCCTCCCGGGTCGTCATCGGCAGCCCCCGCCTGGCGGTCGCCCCGGAACCTGTGGCCGTACGGGCGGGCGGCGCGCCGCACCCGTAACGCTCCGTACGGCCAGTCGTCCAGGTCCGCGATGGCCCGGGTCAGCCAGCCGATCCAGAACGTCTCCAGGTCGATGCCGCCCCGCAGCACCAGATAGCGCAGCCGGTCCTCGGCGGTCGTCGGCGCGGGGGTGAAGCTCCGCTCCTCGATCTCCCGGTATTCCGCCAGCTGGCGTTCGTGCAGCGCGAGGTGACGGCGCAGTTCCGCGCCCATGCCGTCCGCCCCGACGACCGCCGCCGCCCGCATCCGCAGCAGCAGCGGATCGCGGACCGGCCGAGGGTCCTCGGGGAGCGCGACCCAGGCCGCCAGTTCCTCGCGGCCCGCGGGCAGAACCTCGTACTCCTTCTTCTGCCCCCGGGCCGGTACCGCCGTGGGCAGCGCCCTGATCCGCCCGGCCTGCTCCAGTTTTCCCAGCTCGCGATAGATCTGCTGGTGCGTCGAGGACCAGAAGTAGCCGATCGAACGGTCGAACCTGCGGGTAAGTTCCAGACCCGAGGACGGCTTCTCCAGCAGAGCGGTGAGGATCGCGTGCGGCAGTGACATGGGGTGCATCCTAAGGACGGGGGCGCACAGCGGTACGGGCTCCCCGGAAGACGGGATCAGAGCGTGGCGGCGAGCTCCGTGCCCTGGCGGATGGCCCGCTTCGCGTCCAGCTCGGCCGCCACGTCCGCGCCGCCGATCAGATGGACCGGGACGGCCCCCGCGCTCAGCTCCTCGTACAGCTCGCGGCGCGGTTCCTGGCCCGCGCACAGCACCACCGTGTCGACCGGCAGCACCCGCCGCTCACCGTCGACGGTGAGGTGGAGGCCCTCGTCGTCGATGAGGTCGTACGAGGCTCCGGCGATCATCTCGACGCCCCGGTGGCGCAGTTCGGTGCGGTGGATCCAGCCGGTCGTCTTGCCGAGCCCCGCGCCGACCTTGGAGCTCCTGCGCTGCACCAGGTGGACCGTGCGCGGCGACTTCGGACGCTCGGGGGCGCGCAGCCCGCCGCGCTCCGCGTAGGCGGTGTCCACGCCCCACTGCCGGAAGAACGTGTCCGAGTCCAGGCTCGCCGCGTCGCCGCCGTCGGTCAGGAACTCCGCGACGTCGAAGCCGATGCCGCCCGCGCCGACGATCGCGACCCGGTCGCCGACCGGCGCCCCGTCGCGCAGCACGTCCAGGTAGCTCACGACGTTCGGGTGGTCCGTGCCGGGAATCGCCGGGGTACGCGGCTCGACGCCGGTGGCGAGCACGATCTCGTCGAAGCCGTCCAGGGTTCCGGCGTCGGCCCGGGTGGACAGGCGGACCTCGACGTCCAGCTCCGCCAGCCGCGTACGGAAGTAGCGCAGCGTCTCGTCGAACTCCTCCTTGCCCGGCACCCGGCGTGCCACGTTCAGCTGCCCGCCGATCTCGTCCGCCGTGTCGAACAGGGTCACCGCGTGCCCTCGCTCGGCCGCCGTCACCGAGCACGCGAGGCCCGCAGGACCGGCGCCGACCACCGCGACGCGTTTACGGGTCCGGGTCGGGCTCAGGACCAGCTCGGTCTCGTGGCAGGCGCGCGGATTGACCAGGCAGGAGGTGATCTTGAGGCTGAAGATGTGGTCCAGGCAGGCCTGGTTGCAGCCGATGCAGGTGTTGATGGCGTCGGCCCGGCCCGCCGCCGCCTTCGCGACGAACTCCGGGTCGGCGAGGAAGGGGCGGGCCATGGAGACCATGTCGGCCCGGCCGGAGGCGAGGATCTCCTCGGCGACCTCGGGGGTGTTGATGCGGTTGCTCGTCACCAGCGGTACGGAGACCGCGCCGCGCACCTTCTCGGTCACCCAGCTGAACGCGCCGCGCGGCACGGAGGTGGCGATGGTCGGGATCCGCGCTTCGTGCCAGCCGATGCCGGTGTTGATGATCGTCGCGCCCGCCGCCTCGATCTCCTTCGCGAGCGTCACGACCTCCTCCAGCGTCGAGCCGCCCGGCACCAGGTCCAGCATGGAGAGCCGGTAGATCAGGATGAAGTCGTCGCCGACCCGCTCGCGGACCCGGCGCACGATCTCGACGGGCAAGCGCATGCGGTTCTCGTAACTGCCGCCCCAGCGGTCGGTGCGGTGGTTGGTCGCGGAGACGATGAACTCGTTGATCAGATAGCCCTCGGAGCCCATGATCTCGACGCCGTCGTACCCGGCGAACCGGGCCAGCTCCGCCGCCCGGACGAACTCCTCGATGGTCTCCTCGACCTGGTCGTCGGTCAGGGCGTTCGGGGTGAACCCGCTGATCGGGGCCTTGAGCGCGCTCGGCGCCACCAGGTCGGGGTGGTGCGCGTACCGCCCGAAATGCAGGATCTGCATCGCGATCCGGCCACCGGCCGCGTGCACCGCCGAGGTGATCTCCCGGTGCTGCTCCGCCTCCGCCTCGGTGGTCATCTTGGCCCCGCCGGGGAAGGAGCAGGCCCGCTCGCTGGGGGCGATGCCGCCGGTGACCATCAGGCCCACGCCGCCCCGGGCGCGCTCGGCGTAGAAGGCCGCCATCCGCTCGAAGCCGCGCTCGGCCTCCTCCAGACCGATGTGCATCGATCCCATGAGCACCCGGTTGGGAAGGGTGGTGAACCCGAGGTCCAGCGGGCTCAGCAGGTTCGGGTACAGGCTCAGGGGGGCGCTCATGGGGTCTCCTCCGCACAGGGTCGTCGGGTCAGTTGTAGACCACCGCCAAGCCCTTGTGCAACAAGTTGCATAATGATCTGCGTCGCACCCCGGCCCTTGGGACGCCCGGTCCGTGCCCCGTACGGCGTAGTCGGCCGCGCCCGTCCGGCAGCCGCCGACGAGAGTGGGATCCGTACCCAAACCCCCCTCACCCCGGGAGTCCTCATGGTCTGCGTCAACCGGCGTGATCTCGGTCTGCTCGCCCTGCGCGTCGGCACCGGCACGGTGCTCGCCGCCCACGGCAGCCAGAAGCTGGCCGGCTGGTTCGGCGGCGGAGGCATCCAGGGCACCACCGCCGCCATGGAGGCGATGGGGTTCCACCCGCCCAAGCCCAGCGCCGTGGCCGCCGGACTCGGCGAGGCGGGCGGCGGCGCGCTGCTGGCGCTGGGGCTGG
>NZ_JAAGMH010000073.1:0-38781 GCF_010548505.1 Streptomyces sp. SID14515
CGAGGCCCGGGCCGCCGCCGACGCCCAGGCCGTGGCGCTGGCCCGGCCCAACGGGGCGCCCGCCGCCGTCCGCGCCGCCGCCCGGACCGTGCTGGAGGAGGCCGCCGCCCGGGGCAGGCTGCCGCTGGCCCTGGACTATCTGGCCCTGGTGGACCCGGCGGACTTCACCGAGATCCCGGACGGCCGCGAGAGCGGGGAGGCGATCCTCGTCGTCGCGGCCCGGGTCGGGGACACCCGCCTCATCGACAACATCCCCCTCACCTTCGGAGCACTCACGTGACCGGAATACGGCTGACCGCCCCCGCCCCCGGCTGGGCCATCGACGCGGACGTCGTGGTGGTCGGCTCCGGCGTCGCCGGACTCACCACGGCGCTGCGCTGCGCCGCCGCCGGTCTGGACACCGTCGTCGTCACCAAGGCCCGCCTCGACGACGGCTCGACCCGCTGGGCGCAGGGCGGCATCGCCGCGGCCCTCGGCGAGGGCGACACCCCCGAGCAGCATCTCGACGACACCCTCGTCGCGGGCGCGGGCCTCTGCGACGAGGAGGCCGTGCGCACCCTGGTCACCGAGGGCCCCGACGCCGTACGCCGGCTGATCAACACCGGCGCGCACTTCGACACCACCGACAGCGGCGACATCGCGCTGACCCGTGAGGGCGGCCACCACCGCCGCCGCATCGCCCACGCGGGCGGCGACGCGACCGGCGCGGAGATCTCCCGCGCCCTGGTCGGGGCGGTTCGCGAGGCCGCCCTGCACACCATCGAGAACGCCCTGGTCCTGGACCTGCTCACGGACGCCGAAGGCCGTACGGCGGGCGTCTCGCTGCATGTCATGGGCGAGGGCCAGCACGACGGCGTCGGCGCGGTCCGGGCCCCCTCGGTCGTCCTCGCCACCGGCGGCATGGGCCAGGTCTTCTCCGCCACCACCAACCCCTCCGTCTCCACCGGCGACGGCGTGGCGCTGGCGCTGCGGGCCGGGGCGGAGGTCTCCGACCTGGAGTTCGTCCAGTTCCACCCGACCGTCCTGTTCCTCGGCGCGGACTCCGAGGGCCAGCAGCCGCTGGTCTCCGAGGCCGTACGGGGCGAGGGCGCGCATCTCGTCGACGCCGACGGCGTCCGCTTCATGCTCGGACAGCACGAACTGGCCGAGCTGGCGCCGCGCGACATCGTCGCCAAGGGCATCACCCGCCGGATGCACGAAAAGGGCGCCGAGCACATGTATCTGGACGCCCGGCACTTCGGGGCGCGGATGTGGGAGCAGCGCTTCCCCACCATCCTGGCCGCCTGCCGGGCCCATGGCATCGACCCGGTCACCGAGCCGATCCCGGTCGCCCCGGCCGCGCACTACGCCTCCGGCGGCGTCCGCACCGATCTGCGCGGCCGCACCACCGTCCCCGGCCTGTACGCCTGCGGCGAGGTCGCCTGCACCGGGGTGCACGGGGCCAATCGCCTCGCGTCCAACTCCCTCCTTGAGGGCCTGGTCTTCGCCGAGCGCATCGCCGCCGACATCGCCGAGGCCCGCCCGCCCCGCACCGAACCGGCCGACGCCCCCGGTGCCGACGCGCCCGTCCCGCTGCTGGCCCCCGAGGCCCGTACGGCGATCCAGCGCACCATGACCCGGGGCGCCGGAGTCCTGCGCTCCGCCGACAGCCTGACCGCCGCCGCCGAGGAGCTGGAGGCCCTGCACCGCGAGGCCGCCGCCGACGCGGACGGGGCCAAGGCCGTCGTGCCCGGGGTCGACGCCTGGGAGGTCACCAATCTGCTCCTGGTCTCCCGGGTCCTGGTCGCCGCCGCCCGGGAACGCGAGGAGACCCGCGGCTGCCACTGGCGCGAGGACCGGCCCGACCGCGACGACGCCCACGGCCGCCGCCACCTGGTCGTCCGTATCGCGCCGGACCGCACCCCGGTCGTCCACCGCACGGAGACCGCCGCATTCCCGCCCGTACGCCCGTCGGATTGAGCAGACTGCTGGAAGCAGCCGCTCCGCCGCACCCCGCGGGGCAGCACCGGCACCACCCGAAGCACCCGCCGCACCCGCACCACCCGCCACGCCCCCGAGGAGCCGTCACCGTGAGCACGCCCGAAGAGAATCCGCGCCCCACACCCGTGGACGTACCGCTGATCAGCGTCGGCGCGCCCGCCTCCTCCGCACCGACGGGGGGCGGCTGCGGCGACGGCTGCGGCTGCGGCGACCAGGGCTTCGACCCCGAAGCCCTGGAGTGCGGCCTGGACCCGGCGCTCGCCCTGCTGCTGGCCCAGGCGGGACTGGACCCCGTCCAGGTCGAGGACGTCGCCCATGTGGCGATCGAGGAGGACCTCGACGGCGGGGTGGACGTCACGACCGTGGCGACCGTTCCCGAGGACGCCGTGATCACCGGTGACTTCACCGCCCGCGAGGCGGGCGTGGTCGCCGGGCTCCGGGTCGCCGAGGCGGTCCTGTCGATCGTCTGCACCGAGGAGTTCGAGGTCGAGCGGCACGTCGAGGACGGTGACCGGATCGTCCCCGGCCAGAAGCTGCTGACCGTCACCACCCGCACCCGCGACCTGCTCACCGGCGAGCGCAGCGCGCTGAACCTGCTCTGTCGCCTCTCGGGCATCGCGACCGCCACCCGCGCCTGGGCGGACGTGCTGGAGGGCTCCAAGGCCGAGGTCCGCGACACCCGCAAGACGACGGCGGGCCTGCGCGCCCTGGAGAAGTACGCGGTGCGCTGCGGCGGCGGCGTCAACCACCGGATGTCGCTCTCGGACGCGGCCCTGGTCAAGGACAACCACGTGATCGCCGCGGGCGGCGTCGCCGAGGCGTTCAAGCGGGTCCGCGCCGAGTTCCCGGAGCTGCCCATCGAGGTCGAGGTCGACACGATGGACCAGGTCCGCGAGGTGCTGGACGCGGGCGTCGACCTGATACTGCTGGACAACTTCACCCCGGCCGAGACCGCCGAGGCCGTCGCCCTGGTCGACGGCCGGGCGATCCTGGAGTCCTCCGGCCGCCTCACCCTCGACTCGGCCCGCGCCTACGCGGAGGCGGGCGTCGACTATCTCGCGGTCGGGGCGCTCACCCACTCCTCGCCGATCCTCGACATCGGCCTGGACTTCCGCGACGCCTCCTCCGCCGAGGACGGGGCCGACGCCTGATGCTGCTCACCATCGACGTCGGCAACACGCACACGGTCCTCGGCCTCTTCGACGGCGAGGAGATCGTCGAGCACTGGCGGATCTCCACCGACGCCCGCCGCACCGCCGACGAGCTGGCCGTCCTGCTCCAGGGCCTGATGGGCATGCACCCGCTGCTCGGCATGGAGCTGGGCGACGGCATCGAGGGCATCGCGATCTGCGCCACCGTCCCCTCGGTCCTGCACGAGCTGCGCGAGGTGACCCGGCGCTACTACGGCGACGTCCCCGCCGTCCTGGTGGAGCCGGGCGTCAAGACGGGCGTGCCGATCCTGATGGACAACCCCAAGGAGGTCGGCGCGGACCGCATCATCAACGCGGTCGCCGCCGTCGAGCTGTACGGGGGCCCGGCGATCGTCGTCGACTTCGGCACCGCCACCACCTTCGACGCGGTCTCCCCGCGCGGCGAGTACGCGGGCGGGGTGATCGCCCCCGGCATCGAGATCTCGGTCGAGGCGCTCGGCGTCAAGGGCGCCCAGCTCCGCAAGATCGAGCTGGCCCGGCCGCGCAGCGTGATCGGCAAGAACACCGTCGAGGCCATGCAGTCCGGCATCGTCTACGGCTTCGCCGGCCAGGTCGACGGGGTGGTGGCCCGGATGAAGAAGGAACTGGCCGCCGACCCGGACGACGTCACGGTCATCGCGACGGGCGGCCTTGCTCCGATGGTGTTGGGGGAGTCCTCGGCCATCGACGAGCACGAGCCGTGGCTGACGCTCATCGGGCTGCGCCTGGTCTACGAGCGGAACGTGTCCCGCTCGTAGGGGCCGCCGCGCGGGGCCCGGCGTACCTGCGGGAACGGCCGGCGGCGGGGGCCGGTGGATCGTTCGGGTGCGCCGCGCCACCGACGACCAGTTAAACGGATTTTGTCCATTTAGCACGTATTGTCGCGTTATGCCCACGCCCTACGGTTCACGAGGCGGCATGGCGTTCAGCGCGGACGAGCTGCGGGTGCTCCGACGTGCCCTCGCCATCGCCCTCCACCCCATGCCCCTGTCCGACGAGGACGTCCAGGACTGCCTGCGGCTCGCCGGCTCCGTGGACGAGGCGGTCGGCGAGGCGGGTCGGCTGCGAGCGTTCCTCCTCGCCGACCTCGCCCGCTACCGCAACGCCCTCCCCGGCTCCGTCGTCGGCTACCTGGAACTGCTCCAGGACGCCCTGGCGGCCGGTTACGACCCCCGCCCGGACGATCTGGCCGCGCTGCGGGCCCTGCGCGGGAGGCCGCTCGCGGCGGCACTCCTGGAGCGCTGCCAGGTGCTCGCCGAGCGTTCCGTACGAGCCCGGCTCGCCGGCCGTTCCGCCGCGCTCGCGGCCCCCGGCCCCCGCAGCAGGCTGCTCGCCCTGCCCGGCGGCCGCGCCGCCGACCGGGAGCCGGACCGGCCCAGGACTCCGGCCGCCCCGGACCGCCCGCAGAAGCCCGGCGACCGCCCGATGCCCAAGCCCTCCGAGGTCTTCCCGCCCCGCCGCCGGCCCGCACCGCCCCCGTCCGAGGAGCGGGCGGCCGGCTGATCCCCTCGTCGGCCTCCGACGCGGCGGCCTCCACCGGGAGGTCGCCGCGTCGGGCCGGGCGGGGCTCGCTACTCTGGACGGCATGGACTATGTATCCGCGCTCGTGCCGCCCGTGGTGATGGCCGTCTTCTTCATCGCCCTGATCGTGATCATCGTCAAGAGTCAGGGTGGCCCGAACAAGGCCAAGGAGGACGCCGCGGTGGACGCGACGCTCGCCCGCGCGGAATCCGTAAACCAGACCGCTCGTCCGGAGAATGTCTGATCGCGGAAGCGGTTCGCCCGCCCCGCGCCTTCCCCGCGTACGCACCCGGAGCGCACGACTCGTCCGAGCCGTGCGCTCTTTTGCTGTGTAAATACCAGAACATTCGGGACATCTAGCACTAAAGTGATCTCGTGCCCCGTCAATTGGGAGACCTCGAAGACGCCGTGATGACGCGCGTCTGGCAATGGAACCGACCGGTCACGGTGCGGGAAGTCCTTGAGGACCTTCAGCAGGAACGGTCCATCGCCTACACGACCGTGATGACGGTAATGGACAATCTCCATCAGAAGGGCTGGGTACGCAGGGAAGTCGACGGCCGGGCCTATCGATATACGGCCGTCTCCACCAGGGCCGCCTACTCGGCCGCACTGATGAACGAAGCCTGGTCACGCAGTGACAACCCCGCCGCCGCCCTTGTCGCGTTCTTCGGCATGATGTCCGCCGAGCAGCGCGAAGCGCTCCAGGATGCCGTTCGGATGGTTTCCCCCAACCTCACCGAAAGTGCCCCGGGCAACCCCGCGGAACCGACCGCCGACGCCGCCGGAGATGACGTCCCGGCCGATGACACGAGGCCGGAGAGCGGGCGATAGCGTCGGGGCATGTCCTCAGAGCAGCCGCAAAGCGATCCGGAAACCGAACTCCATACCGACCCGTCGGTAAATAAGCCCGCCATCACCGTCCGGCGGGCCAGGACGAGTGATGTCACGTCGGTGCGACGACTCCTCGACGGGTACGTGTCCGGAGGCATCCTGCTCGACAAAGCGACCGTCACCCTTTACGAGGACATCCAGGAGTTCTGGGTCGCGGAACGCGACGAGGACGCGACGGTCATCGGCTGCGGAGCACTTCATGTCATGTGGGAAGACCTGGCAGAAGTGCGGACCCTCGCCGTCGACCCCCGCATCAAGGGCGCGGGAGTCGGGCATCACGTACTGGACAAGCTCTTGCAGACCGCTCGATGGCTCGGTGTCCGCAGGGTTTTCTGTCTCACCTTCGAAGTGGACTTCTTCGCGAAGCACGGCTTCGTCGAGATCGGAGAGACGCCCGTCGACACCGATGTCTACAGTGAGCTGCTGCGTTCCTACGACGAGGGTGTCGCGGAGTTCCTCGGTCTCGAACGAGTGAAGCCGAACACCTTGGGCAACAGTCGGATGCTTCTGCACCTGTGATCTGCAGAAGGACCTGCAACCCTATGTCCGAATCGCGCACGTTTCCCGTCTTCCCGGGCTGCTGAACCTCTCCCGGGGGTTTGTGTTTTCGAGGGAAAAGCGGTTTCCTTTCCGCGTACTCCATTTTCGATGAAAGGATATCCCGTGGCACAGAAGGTTCAGGTCCTTCTTGTCGATGACCTCGACGGCGTCGAGGCCGATGAGACCGTCACGTTCGCTCTTGACGGCAAGACGTACGAGATCGACCTCACCACGGCCAACGCGGACAAGCTTCGCGGCCTTCTCGAGCCCTACACCAAGGGTGGACGTCGCACCGGTGGCCGTGCCGCCACGGGCCGTGGCAAGGGCCGCGCCGTGTCCGGCGGTAACAAGGACACCGCGGAAATCCGCCGGTGGGCGCGGGAGAACGGCCACAATGTGAATGACCGCGGCCGCGTTCCCGCCGAGATCCGCGAGGCTTACGAGAAGGCCAACGGCTGATCTGCTCCACCCCTTGTCAGCAACCCGGAACGGGCGCGTGACAACCGGACCCGATGGCATTCGGTAGCCGCGGCGTCCACCAGGCGTACGAGATCGGGGGCATCCCCACCGCTGCTCCCGAAGCCCGGGAGGGCCGGCAGCGCCGGCTCGGGCGCATGCCTCGGCTCTGGGGGCCGCAGCCAGAGAGCGGCCCCCGGCGAGTCCCCCGGGGCACCAGGGAGAGGCGGGGCCGCGACGCGGCCCCCCGCACCCACGGCGGTCAGGTCCAGCGGGACCGGACCCCACTCCAGCCAGTCGAGCAGCCCCGGCAGCTCATCGGCGCCGCCCGCGGCGACCAGCAGCCCCATCCGCGCACCGGACAACAGCACGGGACCGGTGCGCACCCCGCGCCGCAGCACGGCGTGACCGGCCTCGGCGGGCAGCTCCAGCACATCGAAGCGCACCCCGGTGAGCAGCCGCAGCGGAGCGCGCCCCTCGGTCGCCCAGCCCAGCTCCCTCGCGTACCGCCGGGCGAGAGCGGCGTCGGCGGAACCCGGAGCGGCATCGGGTGACGATCGGGGCTGCGGGACGGTGGGGGTCATGCCCGATGAACCGCCGAACCGCCTCCGGAGTTACGCACGGTTCGCACCGCATCACACGGTGTGCCGCCCGCGGGGGCGCGCGAGAGCATTCAGCAGCGCAAGGATGTTCGCCCGTAGCGGAGGGAACCGGGGCGCGCCGCATGGACTGTCAGTGATTGCGGGTAAGACTTTCCTAGTGGGAAGGGGCGACACGCTGGCCGAGGCGTCTCACGTTCGCCATCGGCGTACTGGCGAAAGGGGTATCTGCCTGGCCTGCGGGAACATCGTCTCGCACCATCGGGTTGGAGCAGTTGTCAGCTGTTCGGCAGTAAGAATCCCCGCCCGGCGCGGGGTGATCCGGACGGATGTCGGCAGTTGGAATGAGCTGTCCCGTCCTGCGGGACTAGCATGCGGAAGGACTGGGAGGGGACCGACCCCTCACTGACCGACCGCTCTGAGGAGCGATTAACGATGTTCGAGAGGTTCACCGACCGCGCGCGGCGGGTTGTCGTCCTGGCTCAGGAAGAAGCCCGGATGCTCAACCACAACTACATCGGCACCGAGCACATCCTCCTGGGCCTGATCCACGAGGGTGAGGGTGTCGCCGCTAAGGCCCTGGAGAGCCTCGGGATTTCGCTCGAGGCGGTCCGCCAGCAGGTGGAGGAGATCATCGGGCAGGGGCAGCAGGCTCCTTCCGGGCACATCCCCTTCACCCCGCGAGCCAAGAAGGTCCTGGAGCTGTCGCTCCGCGAGGCTCTTCAGCTGGGCCACAACTACATCGGCACCGAGCACATCCTGCTCGGCCTGATCCGCGAGGGCGAGGGCGTCGCAGCCCAGGTCCTCGTGAAGCTGGGCGCCGACCTGAACCGGGTCCGGCAGCAGGTCATCCAGCTGCTTTCCGGGTACTCGGGCGGCAAGGAGGCGGCGACCGCGGGCGGTCCCGCCGAGGGCACGCCCTCCACGTCCCTGGTGCTCGACCAGTTCGGCCGGAATCTCACCCAGGCCGCTCGTGAATCCAAGCTCGACCCGGTCATCGGGCGCGAGAAGGAGATCGAGCGGGTCATGCAGGTGCTGTCCCGCCGGACCAAGAACAACCCGGTCCTCATCGGCGAGCCCGGCGTCGGCAAGACGGCGGTCGTCGAGGGCCTGGCCCAGGCGATCGTCAAGGGCGAGGTGCCCGAGACCCTCAAGGACAAGCACCTCTACACCCTGGACCTCGGCGCGCTCGTCGCCGGTTCGCGGTACCGGGGTGACTTCGAGGAGCGCCTGAAGAAGGTCCTCAAGGAGATCCGCACCCGCGGCGACATCATCCTGTTCATCGACGAGCTCCACACGCTGGTCGGTGCGGGTGCCGCGGAAGGCGCCATCGACGCGGCTTCGATCCTGAAGCCCATGCTGGCGCGCGGTGAGCTCCAGACCATCGGCGCCACCACGCTCGACGAGTACCGCAAGCACCTGGAGAAGGACGCGGCCCTCGAGCGCCGCTTCCAGCCCATCCAGGTCGCGGAGCCGTCGCTGCCGCACACCATCGAGATCCTCAAGGGTCTGCGCGACCGTTACGAGGCCCACCACCGGGTCTCCATCACGGACGAGGCCCTCGTCCAGGCCGCGACCCTGGCCGACCGGTACATCTCGGACCGCTTCCTGCCGGACAAGGCGATCGACCTGATCGACGAGGCCGGCTCCCGGATGCGCATCCGCCGGATGACCGCGCCGCCGGACCTCCGCGAGTTCGACGAGAAGATCGCCGGTGTCCGCCGGGACAAGGAGTCGGCCATCGACTCCCAGGACTTCGAGAAGGCAGCTTCGCTCCGCGACAAGGAGAAGCAGCTGCTGGCGGCGAAGGCCAAGCGGGAGAAGGAATGGAAGGCCGGCGACATGGACGTCGTCGCCGAGGTCGACGGCGAGCTCATCGCCGAAGTCCTGGCCACGGCCACCGGCATTCCGGTCTTCAAGCTGACGGAGGAGGAGTCCTCCCGTCTGCTGCGCATGGAGGACGAGCTCCACAAGCGCGTCATCGGGCAGAAGGACGCCATCAAGGCCCTTTCGCAGGCGATCCGCCGTACGCGAGCCGGTCTGAAGGACCCGAAGCGCCCGGGTGGCTCGTTCATCTTCGCCGGCCCGTCCGGTGTCGGTAAGACCGAGCTCTCCAAGACGCTCGCCGAATTCCTCTTCGGCGACGAGGACGCGCTGATCTCCCTCGACATGTCGGAGTTCAGCGAGAAGCACACGGTTTCCCGCCTCTTCGGTTCGCCCCCCGGCTACGTGGGGTACGAGGAGGGCGGCCAGCTCACCGAGAAGGTGCGCCGCAAGCCGTTCTCCGTCGTCCTCTTCGACGAGGTCGAGAAGGCCCACCCCGATATCTTCAATTCCCTGCTCCAGATTCTGGAGGACGGTCGCCTGACCGACTCCCAGGGTCGGGTCGTGGACTTCAAGAACACGGTCATCATCATGACGACCAACCTCGGGACCCGGGACATCTCGAAGGGCTTCAACCTGGGCTTCGCCGCCCAGGGCGACGTCAAGACGAACTACGAGCGGATGAAGGTCAAGGTCAACGAAGAGCTCAAGCAGCACTTCCGGCCGGAATTCCTCAACCGTGTCGACGACACGGTGGTCTTCCACCAGCTGACCGAGGAAGACATCATCCAGATCGTCGACCTCATGCTCGCCAAGGTCGACGAGCGGCTCAGGGACCGCGACATGGGCATCGAGCTCAGCTCCGAGGCCAAGTCGCTCCTCGCCAAGAAGGGCTACGACCCCGTGATGGGCGCCCGGCCGCTGCGCCGGACGATCCAGCGGCAGATCGAGGACATCCTCTCCGAGAAGATCCTCTTCGGCGAGCTGCGTCCCGGGCACATCGTGGTCGTGGGCACCGAGGGCGAGGGTGACGACAAGACGTTCACCTTCCGCGGCGAGGAGAAGTCGGCTCTGCCCGACGTCCCGCCGATCGAGCAGGCGGCAGGCGGCGCCGGCCCGAACCTCACGAAGGACGCGTGACGCGCAGGTAGGGCATCAGCCCGAGCGCGCTTGAGGGGCTGCCCCGGAACCGGTATCCGTACCGGTCCGGGGCAGCCCCTCTTTCGCGTCCCGCAGCGTCACCTCAAGTCCCGGCCAGTCGCGCAGCGGTGCGAGGTCGAACGGGGAGTGCCGGGAACCGTCGACGAGCAGCGTGAGTTTCCGGAGCGCCGGAAAGGTCTGCTGGAGGACCAGCAGCCCCGTCGCGCTCTCATGGGAGTTGAGAATGAGGTGCTCGACGGTCGGGACGGAGGGGGCCACGGCGCACTGGGCGGACGACGGAGGTGCTTCGAGTCGCAGGCGCGTGATGCCGCGGTGCGCCCCGATCTCTGCGGCGGCTTCGGCGAACCAGCCGAGCGGTGACACATCGAGAGAGGTCAGCGACTGCCAGGCGGGGAGGCCCTCCAGGGTGATCGGGCGGTCGCCGTGCAGACGGAGGTGGCTGACCCCCGGAAGCGCCGGCAGTTCGTTCAGCTTGACCGGTCGGCACCAGCTCAGGATGAGGCTTTCCAAGGCCGTGAGGTCCGCGAGCGGCGCGAAATCCCGGACCGCCGTACAGCCCGACAGAAGAAGATGCGTCAGGCTCGACGCGGAGGGAGCCAGCACGCCGAGATCGGTGAGCAGCCGGTTCGTGTCGAGCCCGAGCCGGGTGAGCCGGTGCGCTGCGATGGCCGCCCCGAATTCCGTGTCCTGCAGGTCGCCCACCGCGTAGAGCTGCTCGATGTCCGTCAGGAGCGGCAGATGCTTCAGATGCTTGCGGCCGACCGGCACGAAGTCCTCGGCGAGCCGACAACGGGCCAGCACCTCGGCGGCGTACACCCCGAGGGGAAACCGGTCCCAGAAACTGATGAAGTCGAGGCCCAGATCCGGATGGGCCGAGGCCCACGCGCGGGCGTGCGGAACGGTCGTCCGGCCTCCGATCATGCCGAGCAACTGGACAGAGGGCCGGACGGAGGGAGCCCCGGACGGCAGACTCGTGGGGTCCGGCAGGAATTCCAGCGCCGCTTCGCCGAGGCGGGCCAGCACAGCCGCCGACACACCTCTCGCCGGCGGGAACAGCGCCGCCGTGCTCCGCCGGACCCGGTCTCGTACGCCCGCGTCCAGCCACGCCGCGTGCTGCGTGCACAGGGCGGCGAGGACGTGGAGGTCGACCCGGGCGATCGACCCCTCGTAGTGGGTCAGGCCCGCGTCCAGCAAGCCCTCGACCAGCAGGCCCAGTTCACGTCGTCCGCAGTGGCCCGCAGCCAGCAGGATCACGTCCTGCCAGGGCTCGTCGTCCGCGTGGCGGAGCAGTTCGCCCAGGTGGTCGTCCTCGACGAGTTCCTTCGCGGCCAGGTAGTCCGGGAAGGTCCGGTGGATGAACTGATAGGCAGCTTCGGTGTGTTCCTGGAGCAGGCCGCTGCGGTTGAGCAGGTGGGTGAGGATCCTCTCCGGCGGGCCCTGGGCTCTGACCCGTGCCATCCCCGCCAGCGCACGGTCGAGTTGGCGCAGTGCCTGGTCCCGGGTGAACTCGGACTGGCCCTCGCGGACCAGCCAGACCGCGATCCGCTGGAGGAGCTGGGTGGATTCCTCGACGTCCAGGTCGATGCCCTCGGGGTTCCCGATCCGGCGGCGGTGGTCGCGGTGGCCCAGCAGCATCTCCAGGGCCGAGCGGTACAGCTTCCAGCGGGTCTCCGGGAGGAAGCCGTCGCGGCGGCGGTGCAGGGCGCAGATGACCGCGCAGAGCAGCGGCGTACGGGCCAGGTCACGGAGCGTGGGGTTCTGGTCGAACTGGTGCGAGAGGTCGCGTTCCAGTTCGTCCAGCCGCTCGGCGTCGTCCTCCTCCGACAGCCGGGCCGCCCGGTGCCAGGAGGCCACGAACGCCTGGATGTCCTCGTTCCGCATCGGCAGCAGTCGTAACTCCGCGAAGCCTTCCGAGCGCAGCCAGTCCGGTTCGACGGCGAGCGGTCGTACGGTCGTGACGCACCGAGTGTTCGGGTAGCGGGCCAGCAGCTGGGCGAGCCAGGTGTGAGCCTGTTCGCGTTCCTCCTGCGGCACCTCGTCCAGGCCGTCCACCAGCAGCAACGCCCGGCCCGACTCCAGGACCCGGCCCGCCCAGCCCTCCGGCGCCGTGTCGATCACCAGCCCCGCCGCGCCGGACAGCTCCGCCGGGCCCGGGAACCCGCCGCCACGAGCTCGCAGGGTGCGCAGCGGCACCACGAAGGGGATCAGGCCGTTCAGCGGGGCCAGCGCGTCGCCCAGGGTGCGGGCCGAGGCGTGCGCGGCCAGCCACCACAGCAGCGTCGTCTTGCCCGCGCCGGCCTCGCCGCGCAGCAGGACCCGGGGGCGGTCGGCGAGGAGGGCGTCGATGCGCTGGGGGAGGGGAGGGGCCTGTTCCGGGGCCTCCCGGCCTCCTCGCGCGGTCCGGTCCTGCGTCTGGGCCTGGGCCTCCAGGCTGAGGTAGGCGGTGTCCAGGTCCCACTCGGCGTCGTGCCGGCTCAGCTCGTCCAGGCCGAAGATCTTCGTACGGCGGTACTTGGCGCCCAGCGCCTGCGCGTACTCGGCTTCGTACCGCAGGTCGCGCGGGAAGCTGCCGTGGACGCGTTCCTCGCGCAGGTCGACCCCGGCGCGCCGGCAGACGAGGCGGAAGGGGTTCGCCGCCAGGACCGGGGCGAGCGGGACGCACTCGACCCGGCGGCCGTCGCGCTGCTGCGGGACCTGCCGGGCGACGCCCAGCAGCACGTCCCCCATGAAGACCGGGCCGCCGGAGAGCCCGGACAGGGCGGCCGGCCCGTCGTCCGGGCGGGCCGCGGGCGGGCCGTCGAGATCGCAGACCAGCAGGTCGCGGACCCGGCCCGCCAGGGGCAGGACCGTCGCCGTGTACTGGTCGGCCTCCAGGCGCTGGTCGCGGCCGTAGCGCTGGACGCGCGGGAAGCCGGTGATCTCGCAGTCGGGTATGGCCTGGCGGGTGTCGACCACGCCGAGCCGTACGGGCGGGACCGGCCGCACCGGCTCGACGGCCTCCAGCAGGGCCACGTCCAGGCGGTAGTCGATCCAGGCGACGGTGGCCCGTACGCGGTCGGAGACGGCCGGGTGGGCGATCAGGACGGACCCGGACTTGACCACATGGGCGCAGGTCAGGACCAGCCGGTCGGTGAGCAGGACGCCGCTGCCCTGCTGGATCGCGGAGACGACCACCGTACGGTCGGCGGGGTGGACGACGGGCAGGCTCATGTACGGGAGGTCCCGTCACCGAACCCCGCCGTCGACCCGTCGTCCTCCGTCCCGATCTCCCACGCCTCGCCCGTCGCGGCGTTGCGCGGGGTCAGGGTGAAGGCCACCTTGTGCGTGCGGCCCGTGGTGCGGGCGGCGTCCGCGCCCGCCTCGACCACCCAGGCCTTCACCTTGCCGCCCGCCCTGGCCTCCCGGCGCAGTTCGAGGGTGAACTCCATCTGGATGTCGCCGACCGCGAAGGAGACGGGGTGGTCCGTGGCCCGGGTCGCCGCGTCGATGAGCTGGTTGCGGATGGACGCGACGGCATCGGCGAGCTCGATGCCGTCCAGCGCGTGGGTGTTCTCGGCCGTCATGGGGTCCCCCGGGGTGCGGTGCCGCTTTCCCGTCAGCGTAGTGAAGTAGCGGGCCGAAGGTCCCGAATCGGAAGGACTTAGGTCCCACCGGCGGTGACAAGGCGCACAGCCCGAAACGGGCCTACTATCCGGGTCAGTAGAAAGCGCCATGATCGGCTCCGGGACCTTCGGCCCGGCGTCTGCAGGCCCTTTCGAGGTTCTGGGCGATACGGTCGTTTCGCGGTGCCATGTCCGGAAAAGAGCCCATGGAACAGGCGTTAAACGTCTTCCGCGCGAAGGATTTCGTAGCCCGCGCGACCTCCTCGTAAGGGGACAAGCGCGGCGAATTCCCCCGGCCCCCTCTACGGCTTTTCTTCGTAGATGGGGGGTTTGAGCACCGGCGGGGGTGCGGGTTACCAAGGTGGAGCAAGCCCGGACAGCACGCCGGGTCCACTCACCTTCGGAGGACTTCCTCGTATGAAGCGCGCAACGAACCAGCACACCATCCGCCCGTCCGCCTTCCGCGTCCGTGGCGCCGTCCTGGCCGCCGGCCTGGGGGCGTCCGTGGTGCTGGGTGCCGGAACGGCGTTCGCCTCCAGCGGCACCGAGGCCGCCGCTGCTCCCCTTGCGGCGAACACCACCGCCAACTCCGTCGCCGCCCAGGCGACCGCGCAGGGCAAGGCCGCCGACGCGGCCAAGAAGGCGGCCGCGAAGAAGGCCTCCGACGCGAAGAAGAAGGCCGAGGACAAGAAGAAGGCCGCGAAGAAGAACGCCGCCTCCTGGAAGTCCCCGGTCAAGAAGTACACGCTGAGCGCCAGCTACGGCACCGGCGGCGCCCGCTGGGCCGCCAAGCACTCCGGCCAGGACTTCGCCGTGCCGGTCGGCACCAACGTCGTGGCCGCCCACACCGGCACCGTTGTGAAGGCCGGCCCGAACGGCGCCGGCGACGGCCCCGCGTACGGCAACGCCGTCGTGATCAAGCACTCCAACGGCAAGTACTCGCAGTACGCGCACCTGTCGAAGGTCAACGTGAAGATCGGCCAGCACGTGAAGACGGGCCAGAAGATCGCCCTGTCCGGCAACACCGGAAACTCCAGCGGCCCGCACCTGCACTTCGAGATCCGCACCACCCCGAACTACGGCTCGGCGCTCAACCCGGCCGCGTTCCTCCGCTCGGTGCACGTCTCCATCTGATCCGGCCGGCGTAACCGCGCGACCCCGCCGACGCCCGGAGCCCCGAGCACCCGGCGGCCGCGCAGCACAACCGAAAAGTGTCAGTGGACCCGTTACACCCCGGTACCCGGGGCGTGCGCCCGGGTCACCCGATCGACGGCGACGTCGAGGACAGCCTCACGGCTCACTCCTCGGGGTCGCCGTCGGCGTTCCGCCGCGGGGCGCGGCCGCTCAGTCCGACGGCTGCCGCTGGTCCGCCATCCGCAGCACCGGGAAGCTCCCCGTCACCGTCGGCGCGTGCTCCGGCAGCCACAGCACCGCGATCGCCCCGCCCGTGCCCTCCGCCGCACCCGAGGGCGCCGCGTTGCGGAAGGTCAGCCGGGCCCCCAGCACCCGCGCCTGGCCCGCCGCGATCGTCAGCCCGAGCCCGTGCCCGTGCCCGGCCCGGTCCATGGAGCCCGTACGGAACCGGCTCGGCCCGTCCCGCAGCAGCTCCTCCGGGAACCCCGGACCGTGGTCGCGGACCCGTACCACCCGGCCCTCGACCGTGACCTCCACCGGGGTGGACCCGTGCTTGGCGGCGTTCCCCAGCAGATTGCCGAGGATGCGCTCCAGCCGGCGCGGATCGGTGGAGACCCACGACTCATGGATCACCCGTACGGTCACATCGGGATTCAGCCCCCCGATCCGGCGGCTGACGAACTCGCCGAGCGGCAGCTCCTGGAGCTCCGCCCGCTCCGACGCACTGTCCAGGCGGGCCACCTCCAGTACGTCCTCGACCAGCGTGCGCATCGCCTGGGCCCGGTCCCGTACCAGCTCGGTGGGGCGGCCCGGCGGCAGCAGCTCGGCCGCCGTCAGCAGCCCGGTCACCGGGGTACGCAGCTCATGGGCGATGTCCGCGGTGACCCGGCGTTCCGCCTCGATCCGTTCGTTCAGCGCGTCGGTCAGCGCGTCGACGGCCCGCGCCAGCTCGTCGGTCTCGTCGCGCACGACGCCGCCGACGGCCTCCCTGACCCGTACGTCCGTCTGCCCCTGGGCGACCCGGCCCGCCGCGGCCGCCGCCTTGCGCAGCCGGCGCGAGAGCTGGCCGCCGATGAGCACCCCGAGCGCGCAGCCGCCGAAGACCACCGAGACCGAGCCGATGATCAGGGCCCGGTCCAGGTCGTCCATGATCGTGGCGGAGCGGTCCGCGAACCGGGTGTGCAGCGAGAGCACGTCCCCGTTGGCCAGCGGCACCGCCGCCCAGACCTCGGGGACCCCGTCGGAGCCCTGCGTCACATGGGTGGCCCGGCGGTTCTTGCGGACCTCGTCGCGCAGGCTCTGCGGGATCGTCGGGTCGTTCAGCTTCGCCCCGAACTTCGGCCCGCCCTTCTGCATGCTCGTCGCCTGGTAGAAGCGCTGGGCGCCCAGCAGCCGCTCCAGCTGCACCTCGCGGGCGTTCTCGATCATCGAGACGCGGGCCGCGTTGTGCACCACGAGGCTCAGCGCCACCGCGATGAGCGCGCCGACCGCCGCGATGGCGATGCTGATCTTCCAGCGGACACCGGTCCGCAGGGCCAGTCGCTTCATCCGGGCCTCAGCCGCGCAGCTTGTAGCCGAAGCCGCGGACCGTGTCGATCCGGTCCTGGCCGATCTTGGTGCGCAGCCGCTGGACGTGGACGTCCACGACCCGGGTGTCACCGCCCCAGCCGTAGTCCCAGACCCGCTCCAGGAGCTTGTCGCGGGACAGGACGGTGCCCGGCGCGGACGAGAACTCCAGCAGCAGCCGCATCTCGGTGGGCGTCAGCGCCACCTGCTCACCGGCGCGCCGCACCTCCATGCCGTCCGTGTCGACCTCCAGATCGCCGAAGACCAGCACCCCGCCGAGCGCCTCGGCGTCCTCCTCCGTACCGCCCTGGCCCGGGCCGTCCGGTCCGGCCGCGTGGCCGAAGCGGCGCAGCACCGCCCGGATGCGGGCGACCAGGACCGCGCCGTCGAAGGGCTTGGTGACGTAGTCGTCGGCCCCGGCCTCCAGGCCGAGCACCACGTCGATCGAGTCGGCCCGCGCGGAGAGCATGATCACCGGTACGGTCGACTCGTCCCGGATACGGCGGCACAGGCTCACCCCGTCCAGGCCCGGCACCATCACGTCGAGCAGGGCGATGTCCGGCCGGTCGGCGCGGAACGCCTCCAGACCGGAGAGTCCGTCGGGCATCGCGGTGACCGTGAAGCCGACCCGCTCCAGGGCGAGCTGGGTGGCCTCGCGGATGACGTCGTCGTCCTCGACGAAGAGGACGTGGGTCTCGGCCATGGGGCTGCTTCTCGCTTTCCGTTCCTGCCCGGTTCCACCGGCGCGACTTCGTTCCTGCCCGGGGTCGGTGCCGCCGTGTGTCAGTTCCTGTCCGGCTTCACCGGTCCGTCCGACGGAACCGGTTCCGGCTCCACCGGATCCACCGGCTCCGACTGCACGGGCAGGTCGCCGTCCCCGCCCTCGACGGCACGGCTGAAGTCGTTGTGCACCCGGTCGTGCTCGGTGAAGCGGTCGCTCGCCCAACGGTAGGTGACCACCTCCGAGCCGGAGGGGGACGACAGCGGATCCTTCGACCCGTAGACCTGGGTCGTCACCACCAGATCGCCCCGGTCGATCGTTCCGTAGACGGCGGGGACCTCGGCCGAGAAGACGTTCTTGTACGAGCCGTCGTCGTCCGCCCGGTAGACGTACGTCCCGATGCTCACCGAGTCGGCGCAGCTCATTACGTTGACCACCACGTCGGCGGACCGGCCGCCGGTCATCGACCCGTAGGAGGTGTCGATCGGATAGGCCTTGCCCGCGCAGGGCCGGAGCCCTTCCCTGACCCGCTCGCCCACCTTGGGGTCGGACTTGAGGAGCCGTACGGCGTCGACCCGCCGGACGGGTGGGGTCGTGCCGGACGGACTGGCCTGCGGGGTGATCTGGGCGACCGGCTGACTGCCGGCGGGGCCCTCGTCCCGGGTGCCGGTGCCGCCCGTGGAGCAGCCGACGCAGAACAGCCCGAAGGCGACGAGTGCGGCCAAGGCCGTGCCACTCGCCGCCATACCGGCCCGGAATCCCCGGCTCCGGCCCGATCTGTGCGGGCCGTCGCCGTCGTCCGAGCCGCTCAGGGGGTCGTCCCCGTCGCTCAAGGAGCCGTTCCCGAGGCGGCCGCCGCCGAAGCCGCCGTCACCGCCGCCGCTGCTGCCGCTCAGGCCGCGCACCGCTCCATCCCCCGCTCGTCGTGACGCCCGTTCCGCTGCGCCGGTGTGTGTGCCCTCGCCCCCCGCACCGACGTGACCGGCGACCGCTGGGCGGGGACACGGGCGGAGGCGACCGGCGCCGCGCCCCGGTGGCTCCCGGTCTCCCGGGCGACCGCCTCGCGGCTGTCCAGCTCGCGGCTCTCCAGCTCCTGACGCAGTCGCGCCAGGGCCCGGTGCAGCGTGCTCTTGACCGTACCGGCCGACATGCCGAGCGCCGCGGCCGTCTCCTCCGTGCTCATCTGCTCCCAGTGTCGCAGCACGACGACGCTGCGCTGCTTGGGAGCCAGAATGCCCAGAATGTCCATCAGGAGGGCGCGGTCGGCGCGCTGCTCGCTGCCGTCCTCGACGCTCGCGTCGGGCAGCTGCTCGGTCGGCACCTCTTCGAGCTTGCGCGCCCGCCACCACTCCGTACGGGTGTTGATCATGACGCGGCGCAGATAGGCGTCGGCCAGGGACTTGTCGGCGATGCCGTCCCAGCGGCCGTAGGTGCGGACCAGGGCGGTCTGCAGCAGGTCCTGGGCATCCACGGGATCGGGAACCAGACGGCGCGCGCTGCGCAGCAGCGCCTCCTGCCGTGTGCGTACGTAGTCCTCGAACGCGAGCACCTCGCCCTGCGCCATGACAACCGCCTCCGTCCCCGAACATCCCCGTGATACCGCCGGGCCGCGGGTGTTCCGCGGTCCGGCCGTCCTGCTGTCGGAGACGCTACGGAGGCGTTGTCACGGCGATGTGCGGAGCAGCCGTAGGCCGGTGCACGGCTGTCCATCGGTTGTGTAACAGCGGGGACGGAGCCGGAGAATCAGGTCAGCGGCAGTCGGTACCGGCCGTCGGCCAACGGCTCGACCAGACCGTCCGCCACCAGCCCGTCCAGCGCACGGGCGCGCTGCACCGGCTCCTGCCACACCGCGTCCAGCGCGGCCTGCGGCACCGGGTTCAGCGCGTCCCGCAACACCGCCAGCAGCCGCCCGCGCACCTGGCGGTCGGTACCGGCGTACGTCTGGCCCTTGCGCGGCGGCCCCTGGTGCGCGGGTTTCCCGGCCAGCCGCCAGGCGCACCGCGAGGCGATCGGGCACCGGTCGCAGTCCTCGTTGCGCGCGGTGCACACGAGCGCGCCCAGCTCCATCGTGGCCGCCGCCCAGCGCGCCGCCCGCTCGTCCTCCTCGGGCAGCAGCGCCCGCGCGAGCTTGCGCTCGGCGGCCGTGGTCGCGTTCGGCGGGTACTGGACCCCGGACGCGGCGCGGGCGAACACCCGGCGGACGTTCGTGTCGAGCACCGCGTGCCGCTGCCCGTACGCGAACGAAGCCACGGCCGCCGCCGTGTACTCGCCGATCCCGGGCAGCGCCAGCAGCTGGGCGTGCTCGCTCGGCACGTCGCCGCCGTGCCGTTCCGTTATCGCCTGCGCGGCCCCGTGCAGGCGCAGCGCGCGGCGCGGGTAGCCGAGCCGGCCCCAGGCGCGGACCGCCTCCCCGGGCGCCTCGGCGGCCAGATCGGCGGGGCGGGGCCAGCGGGCGAGCCACTGTTCGTACACCGGGAGGACCCGGCTCACCGGGGTCTGCTGCAGCATGAACTCGCTGACCATCACGCCCCAGGCGCCCGCTTCGGGGCGGCGCCAGGGCAGATCGCGGGCATGCTGCTCGAACCACCCGATGACGGGGGTGTGGAGGGAGGCGGCGGCGGGGGGCGTCTGGGGTGAAGTCGAAGTCATGGCAGTCATGGCACTGACGATCCTGGCACGGAAGGCGGGGTGGGCGTCACGGGCGCGGGGGTGTCGCCCCGCGCGGCGGTCCAGGAGGCGACAACGCCACCCGTTCTGTCCCCTGTGACCGTCTCGTGGGCCGGTTCCCGTGATGATGATCGGCAAAACTTGTGACCGGAGCGGCGGGTGGGGCCGGAGACGGCCCAGAACTCTCGTAGAGTTCGGACCGTGGGATCTATGCGCAATCCGGTCGGTCCGCTTCCCTCCAGCATCTACTGGCGACGAAGGGCGGTAGCGGGACTTCTGGTTGCGCTGCTCGCCGTGTTGATCGCCTGGGCGGTGACGTCCGGTGGCGGCGGGGGTAGCCGGGACGACGGCAAGTCCGGCGGTTCCGGCCCGGCCAAGTCGATCGACCCCGGGCCGTCGAGCTCCGGCCCCGCGATCAGCCAACAGCCGGGCGGGCGCGACGAGTCGGGCGACGGGGACGGTGACTCCGGCGGCTCCGACGGCGGTTCCGGCGCGTCCTCCGGCGGCGAGGGCGACGGCGCTTCGTCCGGCGGGGCAGCGTCCGACGGGGCGTCAACTGGCGGTGGCGACACGGCTGGTGGGGACACGGGCGGTTCGGGCTCGGGCAGCGGCGGTACGGCGGGCCAGCAGGTCCCGGCCGGCTCCTCGCTCCCCGACTGCAAGCCCGCCGCGGTGCAGTTGAGCCTGCGGACGAAGGTCAGTTACGGGCCCGACGACCGGCCGAAGTTCGAACTGATCGCGAAGAACACCTCGTCGACCACGTGCAAGGCGGACTTCGGGCCGAAGAACGCGGTGCTCACGGTCACGGAGGCGGGTGGCGAGGACGACGACCCGATCTGGTCCTCGAAGGACTGCCCCGCCGCGGCCGGTCCGCTGTTCCTGAAGGTCCCGGCGGTGGCGACGGTGATCCACACGGTGGACTGGAACCGTACACTGTCGGCCCCTGGCTGCGTGACGCCGCCGGCGGGCAAGGCGGGCCCGGGAACGTACCTCCTGGAGGCGAAGGCCCCGGGCGGGCCGGTCCAGCGAGCATCATTCGTCCTGTCCAAGGACTGACGCCTTACAGCCCGTCCGGCGTTTGAGGACGGAACCGTCCACGTGGGCGAGCGAGGCGTCTATGGGGTCGGGCCAGCCCGTATAGGCACCGCCCGCCCGGGCGCAGGGTTCCGTCCTCAAGCGCCGGACGGGCTTGGTTGTGGTGCGGGCACTCCCGTATGCGCACCGCCCATCCGGGCGCAGGGTTCCGTCCTCAAGCGCCGGACGGGCTGGGCGGGCCGCCGACGGGCTGGGAGGGCCGCCGGACGGGCTGGTGGTGGCGCGGTCAGGTGTCAGACGTAGCGTTCCAGGATCGACGACTCCGCCAGCCGCGACAGCCCCTCGCGGACACTCCGGGCCCGGGCCTCGCCCACCCCGTCCACCGTCTGGAGATCGTCCACGCTCGCGGCCAGCAGCTTCTGCAGACCGCCGAAGTGCTCCACCAGCCGCTCGATGATCGCCCCCGGCAGCCGCGGCACCTTCGCCAGCAGCCGGAAGCCCCGCGGCGACACCGCGGAGTCCAGCGTCTCGGGCGAGCCGCTGTAGCCCAGCGCCCGCGCCACCACCGGCAGCTCCAGCAGCTCCGTGTGGCTCAGCGCGTCCAGCTCGGTCAGCGCCTCGGCCACCGTGCGCGACCGTTTCGCCGTCGGCTCGGGGACGTAATCCCGGACGACCAGCTCCCGCTCCGGCTCCACGCCGGCGATCAGCTCGTCCAGCTGGAGCGAGAGGAGCCGTCCGTCGGTGCCGAGCTCGACCACGTACTCCGCGATCTCCGTCGCGATCCGCCGCACCATCTCAAGACGCTGCGCCACCGCCGTCACGTCCCGGACGGTGACCAGGTCCTCGATCTCCAGCGCGGACAGCGTGCCCGCCACCTCGTCCAGGCGCAGTTTGTACCGCTCCAGCGTGGCGAGCGCCTGGTTGGCCCGGGACAGGATCGCGGAGGACTCCTCCAGGACCCGCCGTTCCCCGTCCACGTACAGCGCGATCAGCCGCATCGACTGGGAGACCGAGACGACGGGGAAGCCGCACGCCTTGGAGACCCGGTCCGCCGTACGGTGACGGGTGCCCGTCTCCTCCGTGTGGATCGAGGCGTCCGGGACCAGCTGCACCCCGGCCCGCAGGATCTTGGTCATGTCCTTGTCCAGGATCAGCGCCCCGTCGAGCTTGCACAGCTCGCGCAGGCGCGTCGCCGTGAACTCCACGTCCAGCACGAATCCGCCGGTACACATCGATTCGACGGTCTTGTCCATGCCCAGCACGATCAGCCCACCGGTATTGCCGCGGAGAATGCGCTCCAGGCCGTCCCGCAGGGCCATTCCGGGCGCGACCGCGCTCAACGAGGCGCGCATCAGCGCCTCGTTACCGGTGCCTTGGCCGGACTTTCCGGGCGTCGTCGCCCGGTCGTTGGCTGCCACTGCACTCCTCCGGTCACAGGTTTGCGGTGCCCTTGCGTCCCCCATGCCGTGTCCACGGGCGGGCGAGACCAGGGCAAAGTCTACCGGCGCGCGTTGTCTTCCTGACGAGGCTGCGGCGCCTCTTGACGAGACCGGCGCGGGAGGACCCGCAGACCATCGCCCATGTCGGCGACTTCCGTGACCTTCATACCGGCCGGGACCTTCCCCGGATCGGTCGGGACCAGGGCGTGGGTGAAGCCCAGACGGTGCGCCTCGGCCAGCCTCCGCTGCACCCCGGTGACCCTCCTGACCTCGCCCGCGAGCCCCACCTCACCGATCGCGACCAGGTTCTTCGGGAGCGGGGTGTCGCTGGCGGCGCTGGCCAGCGCGAGCGCGATCGCCAGGTCGGCGGCGGGCTCGGTGAGCTTCACACCGCCCACTGTCGCGCTGTAGATGTCGCGCTTGCCGAGCGCGCTGATCCGGCCGCGCTGCTCCAGCACGGCGAGCATCATCGAGACCCGCGAGGTCTCCAGACCGGAGGTGGTGCGCCGGGGCGAGGGGATCTGCGAGTCGACGGTGAGCGCCTGCACCTCGGCGACCAGGGGCCGTTTGCCCTCCAACGTCACGGTGAGGCAGGTGCCGGGCACTGCCACGTCGCGGCGGGTCAGGAAGAGGCCCGAGGGGTCGGCGAGACCGGTGATGCCCTCGTCGTGCAGCTCGAAGCAGCCGACCTCGTCGGTCGCCCCGTAACGATTCTTGACGCCGCGCACCAGCCGCAGTCGGGCGTGGCGGTCGCCCTCGAAGGAGAGCACCACGTCGACCAGGTGCTCCAGCAGCCGGGGCCCGGCGATCGCGCCGTCCTTCGTGACGTGGCCGACGAGCAGCGTGGCCATCCCGCGCTCCTTGGACGCCCGGATCAGCGCCCCGGCGACCTCCCGGACCTGCGCCATCCCGCCGGGCGCGCCGTCGATCTCGGGCGAGGCGACCGTCTGCACCGAGTCCAGGATCAGCAGCGAGGGCTTCACCGCGTCCAGATGGCCGAGCACCGCCGACAGATCGGTCTCCGCCGCGAGGTAGAGGTGGTCGTTGATCGCCTTGATCCGGTCGGCCCGCATCCGGACCTGGCTCGCGGACTCCTCGGCCGTCACATAGAGCGTGCGGTGGTCCTCGCTCGCCGCCTTGGCCGCCACGTCCAGCAGCAGCGTCGACTTGCCGACGCCCGGCTCGCCCGCCAGCAGCACGACCGCGCCCGGCACGAGCCCGCCGCCGAGCACCCGGTCCAGCTCACCGACGCCGGTCGAGCGGGCGGTGGCCTGCCGGCTGTCGACCTCGCCGATCGGCACGGCCGCCGTGGAGACCCGGCCCGCCGCGGTGGTGCGCACGGCGGGCGCGCCGCCGAACTCCTCGACCGTCCCCCACGCCTGGCACTCGGGGCAACGGCCGAGCCATTTGGCGGTGGTCCAGCCGCATTCGGTACAGCGGTAGGACGGCCGGTCCTTCGCGGATTTCGTACGGGCAGCCATGGCGTCACCGTATAGGTGGGGTACGACAACGCCGCCCGCACGGTCGGAGCCACGGTCGTCGGTGCGCGCTGTCCGTCCGCACACAGGGCGCACGGAAGCACTCCCGAGTGCTCCTGGGCGCTCCCGCCCGAATCCATGATCTCTGTCCTCTTTACCGACTCTTTCGAGGGATACATTCACCCGTAAGGATTAAATGTGCTCAAGGGGCACTAAGGGCATGCGCTCCTTTGCCTACGGTCGCCGGGTGACGAGCAGCAGGCTGGAGACCCCCACGCACACCACCGGCGCACACCGGGCGCACCGCCGAGCCCCCCACGCCCCGGCACAGCGACCGCCCGCACGTTACGAGCCGTATCTCGACGGACTGTTCACCTACTGCCTCTCCGTGCTCTGCGACCACGACGCGGCCACCGAGGCGCTCGGCGCCGTCCTGTCGATCGCGGACCGGCAGGACGCCCGGGGCCCCACGGCCGAGGAGGAACGTAAATCCTGGCTGTACGCGCTGGCCCGGTGGACCTGTCTGCGCGCCCTCGCCGAGCGCAAGCGCGGCCGCCAGGCCCACCGTCAGCCCTCCGGGACGGTCAAGCCGCCCCGTACGGCCAAGGCCTCCGAGACCCGTACGGCCCAGGCGCCCGAGACCGGGAAGGGGGCGCGTTCCGCCCGGCGCACGCCGGAGCACACCCCGCCCGCCACCCCCGCGCGGACCCCCGCCACCCCCGAGGACGCCGCCACCCCGGCCCCCGCCGAGTCACCGGCCGCCGAAGCCCGCCGCCGGGAGCTCGCCACGCTCGCCTGGCCCGAGGCCGCGGGCACCACCCCGGAGCAGCGCGAAGCGCTCGAACTGGCCGTACGCCACCGGCTCACCCCGCGCGCCGTCGCCGCCGTCCTCGGTCTGGAGCCCGCCACCGCCCGCGAGCTGCTGGCCGCCGCGGCCTGCGAGGTGGAACGCACCCGCGCCGCCCTCGCCGTCGTCGAGGCGGGCAACTGCCCGACCGTCGCCCGGCTCACCGGCGACCACCAGGTGCTGCTCTCCGCCGCCCTGCGCCGCGAGCTCGTCCGGCACGTCGACGACTGCCCCCGCTGCCGCCGCGCCGCCGAGCGGGCGGACGCCGCGGGCCCCTGGCCCGGTGCGGCCCTGGCCCCGGTCGCCGCCCTGCCCCTCGTGGAGGCCCCCCGCCCCTCCGTGTACGTCGCGACGGCCCAGGCCCAGCGCTCCCGCGCCGCGGTCCCGCGCTTCGACCGGACCGGATTTCCGCTCGACCCCAAGGACCAGGCCGCCCGCCGGGACCGGCTGCGCGCCCGGGTCGTGACCACCACGGTCGTCGCGACGGTGGTCGCCGCCCCCGTGATCGCCCTGTGGGCCGCGTACCGGGGAGCGCCGCAGACCGGCGAGGGCCACGACGGCACCTCGGTCACCGCCACGGAGGTGGACGGCGCCGGCGGCATGAGCGGCGACCCGTACGAGAACACCGGCCACGGCAGCCCCGGCGACCGCTTCGGCGCCCGCGTCCCGGACGTCACCGCCGAGGTCGTCAGCACCGGCGGCGCACAGCAGGGCGACGCCCGGCTGGCGGTGACGGCCCGGACCTCCGGGGCCGTCACCACGATCACGCTGACTAACCCCGGCCGGGAACCGGTCAGCTGGTCGGCGACGACGGACGCCCCGTGGCTGCGGCTCAGCCGTACGTCCGGCACGCTCGCGCCCGGGCAGTCCACCACGATCGCGGTCTCGGTGATCCGGGACGCGCAGCCGGGCGGGCCGTGGCGGGCCCGGATCGCGCTGACCCCCTCGGGCTCCGCCGTGCTCATCGAGGGCAAGGGCGTCACCTCCCCGACGACGGGCGGCCCGCGCCCCACGCGCCCCGGCACGGACTCGCCCCGCCCGACGGACCCGGGCACCACGGACCCCGGCCCCACCGACCCGGGCCCGACCGATCCGGGCCCCGACCCCACCGATCCCGGGCCCACCGACCCTGGCCCGACCGACCCCACGGACCCGCCGGACCCGACCGACCCGCCGGACCCCACGGACCCGCCCGAACCGACACCGGACCCCACCGACCCGACGGACCCGGGCCCCACGGACCCGGCCCCGACCGACCCGAGCCCGTCGGACCCGGGCCCCACGGACTGAGGGGCGGCGGGGCCCTCACGCCCCGCCGCGCCTCAGCGCTTCTTCTTCGGCGCCGGAGGCGGGTCCGCCGGGTGCGGGGCCATCGGCAGCAGCGCGGACAGCCGCTCCTCGCACAGCTCGACCAGCCGGTCGTATCCCTCCTTGCCCATCAGCTCGACCAGCTCCGGGCGGTAGGACACGTACACCGGCTCACCGGCCCCGTGCGCCGAGGTGGCCGAGGTGCACCACCAGTGCAGGTCGTGACCGCCCGGACCCCAGCCCCGGCGGTCGTACTCCCCGATCGTCACCTGGAGCACCCGGGTGTCGTCGGGCCGGTCGATCCAGTCGTACGTCCGCCGCACCGGCAGCTGCCAGCACACGTCCGGCTTGGTCTCCAGGGGCTCCTTGCCCTCCCGCAGCGCCAGGATGTGCAGCGAGCAGCCCGCCCCGGCGGCGAACCCCGGCCGGTTCTGGAAGATGCAGGAGCCCTCCCAGCGGCGCGTCTGGCGTTCGCCGTCCTCGTCGACGCCGACCCAGCCCGTCTCCGTACCGACGTCGTGGAACTGCCACAGCTCCGGGGTGAGCCGTGCCACGTTCTCGGCGACCCGCTTCTCGTCGTCCTCGTCGGAGAAGTGCGCGCCCAGCGTGCAGCAGCCGTCGTCCGCGCGGCCCGCCTGGATGCCCTGGCAGCCGCTGCCGAAGATGCAGGTCCACCGCGAGGTCAACCAGGTCAGATCGCAGCGGAAGACCTGCTCGTCGTCCGCCGGGTCGGGAAACTCCACCCAGGCCCGCGCGAAGTCGAGGCCCTTCTCGTCGGACGGGTCCGGTCCGCTCGCCTCCGGCTGTGACGCCTGCTTGTTCGACTTCGGCTTCTTCGTGGCTTTGTCCTGCTTAGCCTTTTTCGTCTTTGGCACGCGCCCAGAGTAAGTCCGACCGGCGCATGGGGGGCGGCGTCGCGGGGCTGGGCACGCACATCTGCGGCGTTGTCGTCAATCACCAACGCTCCGCGTTGCCTCAATCCTCCGCCTTGCAGCTGCACGCACCCAGCCCCGCTCCTTCTTCCACCCCCCATGCGCCGGTCGGACTTGTCCCATGGAGCAGTAGCGTTCCCGTATGAGACTCGGAGTCCTCGACGTGGGATCGAACACGGTTCATCTGCTGGTGGTCGACGCCCACCCCGGCGCCCGCCCGCTGCCCGCGCACTCGCACAAGGCCGAGCTCCGGCTCGCCGAACTCCTCGACGAGAGCGGCGCGATCGGCCCGCTCGGCGTGGACCGGCTCGTGGCGACGATCGCCGGCGCGGTCCAGGCGGCCGAGGACAAGGGGTGCGAGGACGTGCTCGCCTTCGCCACCTCCGCGGTGCGCGAGGCGACCAACGCGGATCTGGTGCTGGAGCGCGTACGGCTGGAGACCGGCGTCGACCTCGCCGTGCTCAGCGGTGAGGAGGAGGCCCGGCTGACCTTCCTGGCCGCCCGCCGCTGGTTCGGCTGGTCGGCGGGCAAGCTCCTCGTCCTCGACATCGGCGGCGGCTCCCTGGAGATCGCCTTCGGCATCGACGAGGAGCCCGACACCGCCGTCTCCCTGCCGCTCGGCGCGGGCCGCCTCACCGGCGCCTGGCTGCCGGACGACCCGGCCGACCCCGAGCAGGTCAGGGCGTTGCGCCGGCACGTACGGGCCAGCATCGCGCGGACGGTCGGCGAGTTCGCCCGGGCCGGCCGGCCCGACCACGTCGTCGCCACCTCCAAGACCTTCAAACAGCTCGCCAGGATCGCCGGCGCCGCCCGCTCCACCGAGGGCCTGTACGTCCAGCGCTCGCTGAGCCGCAAGGCGCTGGAGGACTGGGTGCCCAAGCTGGCGGCGATGACCGTCGAGGAGCGCGGCCGGCTCCCCGGAGTCTCCGAGGGCCGAGCCGCCCAGCTGCTCGCCGGGGCGCTGGTGGCCGAGGGCGCGATGGACCTGTTCGGCGTCGAGGAGCTGGAGATCTGTCCGTGGGCGCTGCGCGAGGGCGTCATCCTGCGCCGCCTGGACCACCTCCCGGCGGAACGGGCCGCGCTGCCGGGGTGACGCACCTCCGGAGCCCATGGCCCTGATCACTTTCCGCCAGGAGCCCTCGGCGCGGCGCACCGGTGCCCGTACGCTGTCCAGGTGGCAGAACCAGTGGTGCGCATCCCCGATGCGAAGGTCGCCCTGTCAACGGCCTCGGTCTACCCCGAGTCCACCGCGACGGCCTTCGAGATCGCCGCGCGCCTGGGGTACGACGGCGTCGAGGTCATGGTCTGGACCGACCCCGTCAGCCAGGACATCGAGGCCCTGCGCCGGCTCTCCGACTACCACCGGGTGCCGATCCTCGCGGTGCACGCCCCCTGCCTCCTGATCACCCAGCGGGTCTGGTCCACCGACCCGTGGGTCAAGCTCCAGCGGGCGAAGGCCGCCGCCGAGAAGCTCGGGGCGTCCACCGTCGTGGTGCATCCGCCGTTCCGGTGGCAGCGCAACTACGCCCGTGACTTCGTGACCGGGATCTGGCGGATGGCCGGCGAGACGGACGTCCGGTTCGCCGTCGAGAACATGTACCCCTGGCGCTACCGGGACCGCGAGATGCTCGCGTACGCCCCCGACTGGGACGTCACCAACGACGACTACCGGCACTTCACGGTCGACCTCTCGCACACCGCGACCGCCCGCACCGAGGCGCTCGCCATGGTGGACCGGATGGGCGACCGGCTCGCCCACGTCCACCTCGCCGACGGCAAGGGCTCGGCGAAGGACGAGCACCTGGTGCCGGGCCGGGGCGACCAGCCCTGCGCGGAACTGCTGGAGCGCCTGGCCCGTACGGGCTTCGACGGCCATGTCGTCATCGAGGTCAACACCCGCCGCGCGATGTCCTCCGCCGAACGCGAGGCCGATCTCGCGGAGGCGCTGGCCTTCACCCGCCTCCACCTGGCCTCCGCCGCCGACGACCCGGCCTCCGCGACCGCCGCCATCGACCCGCCCTCCAGGATCCACCGCCCGTGACCGAGGACGCACCCGCCCCGCGCCGCCGGGGCCGCCCCTCCCGCAGGACCGCGTCCGAAGGCCCCGACGCCCGTACGCGCATCCTGGAGGCGGCCCGTACGGAGTTCGCCGAGCGCGGCTACGACAAGACGTCGATCCGGGGCATCGCCAAGGCCGCAGGGGTCGACGCCGCCCTCGTCCACCACTACTTCGGTACGAAGGACGAGGTCTTCGCCGCCGCGATCGAGGTCACCTTCGAACCCGCCCTGGTCGTTCCCACCGTGCTCGGCGGCCCGCCGGAGCACCTGGGGGAGCGGCTGGCGCGCTTCTTCCTCTCCGTGTGGGAGGACCCCGGCACCCGTACGCCCCTCCTGGCGATCCTGCGTTCCGCGGTCACCCATGAGGCGGCGGCGAACGTCCTGCGCGACTTCGTGCTGCGGCGGCTGCTGGAGCGGATCGCGGCCGAGCTGGACGTACCGGACCCGACCTTCCGCGCCGAGCTGGCCGCCTCGCACATGCTCGGCATCGCGATGCTGCGGTACGTGGTCCGCGCCGAGCCGCTCGCCTCCGCCGACCCGGAGGACATCGTGGCGATGGTCGCCCCCACGCTCCAGAGATACTTGGGCGAGGGCTGAAGCCGGGCGGGAGCCGAAGCCCGGCGGGAGCCGAAGCCTGGCGGAGGGCTGACCACCCACCGACCACCACATCCCGCATTCCGGACAGCCTGTCCAGATCTTGGATCCGGGGCGTACGCTCGAAGGCAGTCTTTTCTTTCACTGTCGGAGGCAGTCCCCCTGCCGAAGGAGCGAGCGACGATGCCGCAGCTGAGGTCCCGCACGGTCACCCACGGACGCAACATGGCGGGCGCGCGCGCCCTTATGCGCGCGTCGGGCGTAGCGAGCGCGGACATCGGCAAGCCGATCATCGCCGTCGCCAACTCGTTCACCGAGTTCGTCCCCGGCCACACCCACCTCGCCCCGGTCGGCCGGATCGTCTCCGAGGCGATCCTGGCGGCGGGCGCGGTCCCGCGCGAGTTCAACACCATCGCCGTGGACGACGGCATCGCGATGGGCCACGGCGGCATGCTCTACAGCCTGCCCTCCCGCGACCTGATCGCCGACTCCGTGGAGTACATGGTCGAGGCGCACTGCGCGGACGCGCTGATCTGCATCTCCAACTGCGACAAGATCACCCCGGGCATGCTGATGGCCGCGATGCGCCTCAACATCCCGACCGTCTTCGTCTCCGGCGGCCCGATGGAGGCCGGCAAGGCGACCCTCGTCGACGGCACGGTGCGAAAACTCGACCTGGTCAACGCGATCAGCGACGCGGTCGACGAGTCCGTCTCCGACGAGGACATCCTCCGTATCGAGGAGAACGCCTGCCCCACCTGCGGCAGCTGTTCCGGCATGTTCACCGCCAACTCGATGAACTGCCTGACCGAGGTCCTCGGCCTCTCCCTCCCCGGCAACGGCTCGGTCCTCGCCACGCACACCGCCCGCAAAGCGCTGTACGAGAACGCCGGCCGCACCGTCGTCGACATCACCAGGCGCTACTACGAGCAGGACGACGAGACGGTCCTGCCCCGCTCCATCGGCACCCGCGCCGCGTTCGACAACGCGATGGCGCTGGACATCGCCATGGGCGGCTCGACCAACACGATCCTGCACCTGCTGGCCGCCGCCGAGGAAGCGCAGCTGGCGTACAACCTCGACGACATCAACGAGGTCTCGCGCCGCGTCCCGTGCCTGTCCAAGGTCGCCCCGAACGTCGCCCCCGGCGGTACGTACTACATGGAGGACGTCCACCGCGCCGGCGGTATCCCCGCCCTCCTCGGCGAGCTCCACCGCGGCGGCCTGCTCAACGAGGACGTGCACTCGGTGCACTCCGACACCCTCGCCGAGTGGCTAAAGAACTGGGACGTCCGCGGCGGCTCCCCGTCCCCCGAGGCCGTCGAGCTGTGGCACGCCGCGCCCGGCTGCGTCCGCTCCGCGACCGCCTTCTCGCAGTCCGAGCGGTGGGACACCCTCGACCTGGACGCGGCGGGCGGCTGCATCCGCGACGTCGAGCACGCCTACTCCAAGGACGGCGGCCTCGCCGTCCTCAAGGGCAACCTCGCCGAGGACGGCTGTGTCGTGAAGACGGCCGGCGTCGACGAGTCGATCTGGACCTTCGAGGGCCCGGCCGTGGTCTGCGAGTCGCAGGACGAGGCCGTCGACAAGATCCTCCGCAAGGAGATCGAGCCGGGCGACGTCGTCGTCATCCGCTACGAGGGCCCGCGCGGCGGCCCCGGCATGCAGGAGATGCTCTACCCCACCTCGTTCCTCAAGGGCCGGGGCCTGGGCAAGGTCTGCGCGCTGGTCACCGACGGCCGCTTCTCCGGCGGTACGTCGGGCCTCTCCATCGGCCACGCCTCGCCCGAGGCGGCCTCCGGCGGCACCATCGCGCTCGTCGAGGACGGCGACCGGATCCGCATCGACATCCCGAACCGCTCCATCGAACTGCTCGTCGACGACGCCGAACTGGACACCCGCCGGGCGGCGCTGAACGGCGTGTACGCGCCGAAGAACCGCGACCGCAAGGTGTCGGCGGCGCTGCGCGCCTACGCGGCGATGGCGACGAGCGCGGACCGCGGCGCGGTCAGGGACGTCTCGAAGCTGGGCTGACGCCTGGGCGCTTACCAGCGCCTCCGGTGACTCTCTCGGTCCCTCCGCAGGAGCTTCGCGGAGGGACCGACGCAGTTCACGGCTCCGGGCGACCCACTTTCAGCCCCTCCGTCGGCGCTTCCAACGGAGGGGCCGACGCTTTCCCGGGCTCCGGCGGCATTTCCCAGCGTCTCCGGGCACCACATTCAAGCCCCTCCGGCGATTGAGGAGCGGGGTCCGGGGCAGCGCCCCGGGAACCCGAGGGCGGACCGGGCCTCACCAGCCGCCCGGATCCGCCCCGTCCACCGCGAACACCGACCCGTCCGGCGCCGTCCCCACGACCGCCCGCCCCGCAGCGACCGGGGCGGGCAGGTCGGACGCGTACGCCAGCCTCCCCCCGCTCAGCCGCGCCCGGGTCTGCCCCAACAGCGCACCCCGATCCGCGTCGACGGCCAGCAACCGCCCGTCCGCGGCGGAGAAGTACAGATGCCCGCCCTCCCCGAGCACCGGAGCGGACGCCCGCCCGACCCCCGTCTCCAGCCGCCACAGCTCCGCCTTCGCACCGCCGCCCGCCCCCGTGTCGACGGCCAGCAGCGAACCGCCCCGCGCCAGCAGGTACGCGACGTCCCCGGCCATCACCACCTGCGGCCCGTCCAGCGTGAACGGCAGCACGACCCGGACGGACGCGCCGGTTCCGGGGGCGTACCGGACGAGCTCGGCGGTGTCCGAATTCCCGTCCATCGCCGTCAGCACCAGCTCCCCGGCGCCGGCCGTGCCGACCGGGGTGAGCACCCCGTCCAGCCGCCGCTGCCAGGACGCCCGGCCGCTCACCGAGTCCACCGCGGTGACGAGCGTCGAGGTGCCGGAGGGCGCGTGCTCGAAGGCGTAGGCGAGCCCGGACGCCGCGTCGTACAGGGCGAAGTCGGGCCGCGTGTGCTTCGCCAGCGGCCCCTTCCAGCGAACCGCCCCGCTCGCACCGTCCAGCGCCGTCACCGTGCCGCCGTCCGCCACGGCCAGCAGCGTGTCGCCCGCCGGGAACGTGCCGCCGGGGCTCGCGGACAGCGCGGTGTCCCGGACGGCGGTGCCCTTCACCGGGTCGTACGCGCGCAGCTTCCCGTCCGGCCCGGTGGCCAGCACGACCCCGCCCGAGACGATCGGAGCGTGGGCGGACCCGGACGAGGACGAGCGGGCCGACCACACCACACGCCCGTCCGCCGGATCGATCCTGGCCGTGCCGGTCCCGGCCACCGAGCAGTACAGCGCGCCACCCGACCCGGCGGTGGAACAGACGGGCGTGGCGCTCCCGGCGGTCCGCAACTCCGTACGCCAAGGAGCGAAGGCCCCGGCGTCCCCGGCACCCTCGCCGCCCTCGCCGACCTTGGCGTCGACGTGCCCCGGCGCAGCGCGCCCCGCGCCCGCTTCGCCACCGCCCCACACGGCGTACGCCCCCGCGCCCGTGCCCGTCACCAGCAGGAGCAGCGCCGCCACGACCATCCGGGCGCGCGGCAGCCACCGGCGCCGGACCGCGGGCGCGGCGCGCACATGCGTGTCCTCCTCCGAACCGTCCCGCTCCCCGGCCGGCACCGCCGCCGCGACCACCGCCCGCCGCCGCTGCGCCGGTATGAACGCGTCGGCCTCGTACGACGGGGGCAGCAGCGCCTCCATCACCTCGCCCGGCGTCGGCCGGTCGGCCGGGTCCTTCGCCAGGCACCGGGCGACCAGCGGCGCGAGATCCTCCGGTACCCCGCCGAGGTCCGGCTGGTCGTGCACCACCTGGTACGCCACGATGTACGGGCTGTCCGAGTCGAAGGGCCCCCGGCCCGTCGCCGCGTGGACGATCACGGCGCCCAGCGCGAACACGTCGGCCGGCGGCCCGACCTCGCGCGGCCGCTGGAACTGCTCGGGAGCCATATAGGGCGGCGAGCCGATCAGCTTGCCCGTCTCGGTGCGCAGATCACTGTCGTACGGCCGGGAGATCCCGAAGTCGATGACCTTGGGGCCGCCGTCGGTCAGCAGGACGTTGCTCGGCTTCAGATCGCGGTGGATCACGCCCGCCCGATGGATGTCGCGCAGCGCCTCGGCCAGCCCGGCGGTCAGCCTGCGCAGCTCGGCGGGGGCCATCGGGCCGTTCCGCTTCACCTGCTCGGCGAGCGTGGGCCCGGGGATGTAGAGGGTGGCCATCCAGGGCCGCCCGGCCTCCGGATCGGCGTCGACGACGGGCGCGGTGAACGCCCCGCTGACCCGCCGCGCGGCCGCCACTTCCTGCCGGAACCGCGCCCTGAACTCGGGATCCGCCGCGTACGGCGCATGGACCACCTTCACCGCGAGCTGCATCCCCGAGGCCGAGCGCGCCAGATGCACGACCCCCATGCCGCCCGAGCCGAGACAGGCCTCGAGACGGTAGGTGCCGGCGTACTGCGGAAACTCCGCTTCCGGATGCGCTCCGGGCTCTCGCAGCGGCGGCATCGCCCACCCCCGTGTGTTCGTGCGCATGCGACGCACGGAGCCTAGTCGATGGTGCGTGCGAGAGGCACGGGGCTTGCTAGCCTGCGCGTCGTACGCGCACGGCGTACGCGTTTCTCAACGGGGGAGGCCCACATGGGCGTTGAAGAGCACACCGCGGAACCCGCCCAGGACAAGGCGGTGGAGACGGCGGCGGCTGAGGCGGTGGAAGGAGCGACGGCCACGGCGGAAGCCGCGGTGGCGGTGGAGACCACCGCGTCCGGCACCCGCTACCCGATCGCCCCGGGCTACCGGGTCAACGTCCGCACCGGACCGGGCACCAGCTACCGCATCGTCCGGACCCTGCCGTACGGACAGAAGATCCCGATCTACTGCCAGAAGCCGGGCGAGCGGGTCACCGGCCCGTACGGCACGTCGAACCTCTGGGACAACATCGCCAACGGCCAGTTCGTCGCGGACGCGTACGTCTACACCGGCCGCGACGGCTACATCGCACCGCGCTGCGACTGACCGGTCCCCGCGGCACAGGGCCGGGGGCGACGGGGCATGGCGGATAATCGACCCCGTGAGCGAGAACAGCGCAGCCCCCGGCACCCCGCCCGCCGGAGGAACACCCTCCGGCGGCGCCCCCACGGCCCCGGGCCCGCAGCCCGAGCCGATCCGTTTCTTCGGCACGACGTGGGTCGACCACGACGGCGGTTACGGGCTCCGCCGCGTCGGCGTCGCCGTCGGCTCGCTGGCCGCCGCCGTGGCCGCCTGCCTCATCCTGCGCTTCGCCTACCAGGGGCTGGAGATCGCGGAGGTCGGGAGCCTCGTCGGGATTCTGGTGATCGCGATGTTCTCCATCTGCAGTGCCATCGCGTTCCGCAAGACCTGGGAGGGCTTCGGCGCCCGCCCGAAGGACCCGGCCCGCGAGGACGCCCTGCGCGGCCTGAAGTCGATCGGGTTCATCGGCTCGCTGCTGGCCTACTTCGTCCGCTCGCTCACCGAGGCCCCGGGCGAGAAGCTGCGCCGCACCGAGTACGAGAAGGCCCGGACCCAGTTCGAGAAGCGCCGCTCGACCCGCACCGGCAACCCGGCGGCCCGTAAGTCATCCGGCCGCAAGCGCCCCAAGCGCACCTGAGGGCCCGCCCGCCCCTCGGTACACATACGACTGAGCCCGCCGACACCGTCGGCGGGCTCAGTCGTATGCCCGCTTCGCCTCCCTTCGCACCTCTTGACGGACGGCGGCATCGGGCGAAGAATTCATCACATGATGAATTACGAGCAAGGGGCGGAACCAGCCACCCCCCAAGGCCCCCCGGACCCGACGCCGGACCCGCCACCGCCCCCGGCGATCGAGGCCCGCGGCCTCACCGTCGTCCGAGGCGCCCGCACCGTCCTGCGCGCCCTCGACTTCACCGTCCGCCCCGGCAGCATCACCGGCCTCCTCGGCCCCTCGGGCTGCGGCAAGACCACGCTCATGCGGGCGGTGGTAGGCACCCAGGCCAAGGTCACCGGCACCCTCGACGTCCTGGGCCACCCCGCAGGAGAGCCGGCCCTGCGCCCCCGCATCGGCTACGTCACCCAGGCGCCCTCCGTCTACACCGACCTCACCGTCCGGCAGAACCTCGACCACTTCGCCGCCGTCCTGCACCCCGGCCGCGCCCACCGGGACGCCCGCCGCGACGCCGTCACCCGCGCCATCGGGGACGTCGACCTGACCACCCACGCCGACGCCCTCGCGGGCGCGCTCTCCGGCGGCCAGCGCAGCCGCGTCTCGCTGGCCGTCGCCCTCCTCGGCACCCCGGACCTGCTGGTCCTGGACGAACCGACCGTCGGGCTCGACCCCGTACTCCGCCGCGACCTCTGGGACCTCTTCCACCGGCTGGCCGCCGACCGGGGCACCGCCCTCCTCATCTCCTCCCACGTCATGGACGAGGCCGAACGCTGCCACCGCCTCCTCCTTATGCGGGACGGCCGCATCCTCGCCGAGGACACCCCCGACGCACTGCGCCGCAGCACCGGCACGGCCACGGTCGAGGAGGCGTTCCTCCACCTGGTCGACGAACACCGGCGCACCGATCACGCGCCGGACGGCACGACGCCACCCACCCCACCCGCCCCGCCCGACTCACCCCTCGCCCAGGAGCCCTCCCGATGACGGCCACCGCTCCCACCACCCCGGCCCGCCCCAGGACCGCGAGCACCCCGGTCCGCCCGCTCACCCCGTCCCGTACGACCGCCACCGCGGGCCGCGTCCTGCGCCAACTGGCCCACGACCCCCGCACGATCGCGCTCCTGGTGATCGTCCCGGTCCTGCTGATCACCCTGCTCCGTTACGTCTTCGACGGCAGCCCCGACACCTTCGACTCCATCGGGGCCTCGCTGCTCGGCATCTTCCCGCTGATCACGATGTTCCTGGTGACCTCGATCGCCACCCTGCGCGAACGCACCTCGGGCACCCTGGAGCGCCTCCTCGCCCTCCCGCTCGGCAAGGGCGACCTGATCGCCGGCTACGCCCTGGCCTTCGGCGCCGTAGCGGTCGTCCAGTCGGCACTCGCGACGGCCGTCTCCATCTGGCTGCTGGGCCTGGACGTCATCGGCTCGCCCTGGCTGCTGCTCCTGGTCGCCCTGCTCGACGCCCTGCTGGGCACCGCACTCGGCCTGTTCGTCTCCGCGTTCGCCGCGTCCGAGTTCCAGGCGGTCCAGTTCATGCCGGCGGTGATCTTCCCCCAGCTCCTGCTGTGCGGCCTGTTCACCCCGCGCGAGGCGATGCACCCCGTCCTGGAGGCGATCTCGAACGTCCTGCCCATGTCGTACGCCGTCGACGGCATGAACCAGGTCCTCCACCACACCGACATCACCGGCGACTTCGTCCGCGACATCGCGATCGTCGCGGGAAGCGCCCTCCTGGTCCTCTGCCTGGGCGCGATCACCCTCCGCCGCCGCACGGCCTGAGACCCCCGGTGCGAGGATGACGGCAAGACGACGGTTACGACTTTGACCTGAGCACCGCCCGGAGGGTGAACGCATGACCCAGACAGTCGCAGTCCTCGGCACCGGCAAGATCGGCGAGGCCCTGCTCAGCGGGATGATCCGGGCGGGCTGGCGACCGGCCGATCTCCTGGTGACCACCCGCCGCGGCGACCGGGCCCGGGAACTGCACACGCGGTACGGGGTCGAGTCCGTCACCAACGCGGAGGCGGCCAAGAACGCCGACATCCTCATCCTCGCGGTCAAGCCGCAGGACATGGGCAAGCTCCTGGACGAACTCGCACCGCACGTCACCGCCGACCGTCTGGTCATCAGCGCCGCGGCCGGCATCACCACCGCGTTCATCGAGGACCGGCTCACCCCGGACACCCCGGTCGTGCGGGTCATGCCCAACACCCCGGTCCTCGTCGACGAGGGCATGTCCGTCATCTCGGCCGGCAGCCACGCCACCGGCACGCACCTCGCCACCGCCGAGGAGATCTTCGGCGGCGTCGGCAAGACCCTGCGCGTCCCCGAGTCCCAGCAGGACGCGGCGACCGCCCTCTCCGGCTCCGGCCCCGCCTACTTCTACTTCCTGGTCGAGGCCATGACCGACGCGGGCATCCTGCTCGGCCTGCCCCGCGCCCAGGCCCACGACCTCATCGTCCAGGCCGCGATCGGCGCCGCCGTCATGCTCCGGGACAGCGGTGAACACCCGGTCAAGCTCCGCGAAGCGGTCACCAGCCCCGCCGGCACCACGATCAGCGCCATCCGCGAACTGGAGAACCACGGGGTGCGCGCGGCCCTCATCGCCGCGCTGGAAGCGGCCCGCGACCGCAGCCGCGAACTGGCCTCCGGCAACGGCTGACGCCCAGCTCAGACCCACCGTCCGCCCCCGGCCCCCGGCACAACCGGCCGGGGGTTGACACACCCCGGACACATCCGTAGTGTGCTCCGAGTTGTCCGACGTGAGCGCCGACCCCGGTCGGTCCCCGGACAGCCATTCCGCAGTAACCACGACAGAACACGCGACCTCGTGTCGCATGCTTTTTCGTGCGCTCTCGCGAAATGAGGAATCCGCGTTCGAAGGAACGCACCCCGATTAGCGTCGGGGGGCAGGATTCCGCTAAAGTCTCACTCGTCGGAACGGCCCAACAGCCGGGAAGACAAGCCCCGCTGACTGGGAATCAGGCCCGAAAGGATCTGATAGAGTCGGACTCGCCGAAAGGGAAAACGCGAAAGCGAAGAACCTGGAAAGCGAAAACTGCTTGACCCGCTTCGACCGGGAATCGGACACGAAAGAGTCTGATAGAGTCGGAAACGCAAGAACGAAGGGAAGCGCCCGGAGGGCCCCGGTGAAACGGGACCGAAGGAAGCGTCCGTTCCTTGAGAACTCAACAGCGTGCCAAAAGTCAACGCCAGATATGTTGATACCCCGGCCTGCTTCGGCAGGTTGGTGGTTCCTTTGAAAGTCCTACCGGGTTTACTTCGGTGACCGGGTAGGCATTTACACAGCGAGGACGCTGTGAACAACGGGTCTTATTCCGACCGGTTGTTCCGCTCTCGTGATGTGTGCACCCGATTACGGGTAAACATTCACGGAGAGTTTGATCCTGGCTCAGGACGAACGCTGGCGGCGTGCTTAACACATGCAAGTCGAACGATGAAACCGCTTCGGTGGTGGATTAGTGGCGAACGGGTGAGTAACACGTGGGCAATCTGCCCTTCACTCTGGGACAAGCCCTGGAAACGGGGTCTAATACCGGATAACACTCTGTCCCGCATGGGACGGGGTTAAAAGCTC
>NZ_JAAGMH010000084.1:0-14062 GCF_010548505.1 Streptomyces sp. SID14515
GGCCCCGCGGGCCCGGCCGGCAGCGCGGCGGCGGGGTACGGGGCGGGCCCGCCGTGCGTGGGGCTCGGGTGTTGCTGCGGCTGCTGGTGCGGCTGTTGCGGGGTGCCGGGGGCGGCGGGCAGTGCGGGCGGCATCGGGTGGGCCGCCGGGACGAGGGCGGTGCCCGGGGATGCGGTGAGTTCGTGGGGGAGCGCCAGCTGGGTCGTCGGGCGGTCGTTCTGCGGCGGTCGCGGTCCGGTGTTGAGGAACCGCGTGGTGCCCCGGTCCTCACCGATGTCCCCGTCGCTCGCGGCCACCGGCGCGGCGAGGGGCCCCTGGGGCGAGGCCGCGTCCACCGGAGACGCGGGCAGCGGCCGGGCGTCCTCGGGCTCCGGCGCCGTATGCGCGGCCTTCTGCTCCGGCGTGACGCGAGGGTCGGCGGGCCGGGCGTCCTCGGGCTGCGGAGGCCCTTCCGGCGCGGACGCCGCGGCCGCGTCCACCGGAGACGCGGGCACCGGCCTGGCGTCCTCGGGCTCCGGGGCCTCCTCCGACGCGGACTTCGGCGCGGACTCCGACGCGGACTTCGGCGTCTCCACCGGCTCGGGCTCCGACGAGGCCTCCTCCCGCTCGGGGTGCGAAGCCTCCGGCCCGGGCTGTGCGGTCTCCGTCTCCCCGGTCGCCCCGGGCTCCTCCTCCGGTACCTCCAGGGCCAGGACCCGCGCCTCCTGGTCCGTGACCGCCGCCGCGAGCCGTTCGGGGAGCCAGCCGCCCCGGGCGAGGCCCGCCGCGCCCTCCAGGGCCAGTTCGGCGGCGACCGTGCCGGCGGCGGGCCGCTCGGCCGGGTCCTTCGCCAGGCAGCTCGCGATCAGCTCGCGCAACGGCTCCGGTACGGCGTCGAGTTCGGGCTCGTCCTCGGCGATCCGGCGGGCGGCCTCCTCGGGCGGGCCCTCCGTGAACGGGGTCGTCCCGGTCGCCGCGTACGCCAGCAGCAGCCCCAGGACGAACAGGTCGGAGGCGGCGGAGACCTCCTTGCCCTCGATCTGCTCGGGCGTCAGATAGCCGAGCCGTACCGAGAGCTGGCCGCCCGGACCCACCTCCGCCGACGCGGCGGCGCCCAGCGGGCCGAAGGCGGTGAGGCGGGGCCCGTCGCTGGCCAGCAGCACCGTGCCGGGGGCCAGCCCCTGGAGCACGGACCCGGAGGCGTGCACCCGGGAGAGGATCTCGGCGATGCCCGCGCCCAGTATCCGCAGGGCCCGCTCGGGCAGCGGACCGGCGATCCCGATCGCCTCTGCCAGCGGCAGCGCGGGCACGTAACCCGCCGCCGTCCACAGCGGCTCCGGCCCGTCCGCCGGGGCCTCCGGCTCCTCGCCGGTGTCCAGCAGCGGGCTCACCCAGCCGCCCGCGAGACGCTCGGCGGTGCGTGCCTCGGCCCGGAAGCGGCGGCTGAAGACCGGTACGGCGGCCAGCTCGGGGCGCGCGGCGGTGACGAGGGCCACCTCGCCGGTGGCGGTGTCCCGGGCCACGTACCGTACGGCGCTCGCGCCTTCGTGGAAGCGGGCCAGCGCGGTGAAGCGGCCGAAGCGGCGTGGATCGTCCTGACGCAGCGCCTCCATGGCGCACCCCCCTTGTGACCGTCCTCCGGCGACCGAGTGACCCGTCGCTCGGCACCTGACCGTCGATCTTAGGGCCTGTGCCGTACGCGGGAGCCGCCCGCCGTCGTTCAGTCGCGGCTCGGGGGCTTGGACCAGGGCCACTTGGGGGTGCGCTGCTCGCGGCCGCCGGGGGCGTACTCGTACACCCAGCCGCGCTGGATCCCGAGCCGCTTGGTGTGGCCGGCGGGGACCCGCTGATAGGCGTACACGGTGGCGGGGCCGCCGTCGGGGGAGGGCACCGGGACCTCGTACCACTTCGGCGGGTGGCCGGTCGGGCCGAGCAGGATCGGCAGGACCCGGCCGTCCAGGGGGCCGCCTCGGAAAGGGGTGTTCTCGCTCTTCACCCGGTCAGTCTGACGCAGGGGCCGGGGACAGCAGGTGCGCCGCCTCCGCGACGATCGGAATCACCCGTTCCGCCAGCCGTCCCGCCGGGCCGTCGGGCCGCTCCAGGGCCAGCAGCTCGTTCACCACCACCGCGGTCTCCGGGTCGGTGGCGGCGGTCGCGGTGAGCAGGGCGATCAGATGGTCGACCAGCCAGCCGCGCAGCTCGGCCGCGTCCGGCCGCTTCCCGTCGTCGAGCCAGATCAGCGAGGCCGCCTCGACGGCCGCGATCCAACTGCGCACCATCATCCGCAGCCTCGGCCCGGCGGGCTGCTCCCCGGCCCCGCCGATCCGCCCGAGATGGCGCAGGATCTCGTCGGCCGCCGCCCGGCGCACCCCGTCCACGATCGTCGTCGTACGGGAGGTCTCCACGACGCTGCCGCCGCGCAGCAGGGCGCTGAACCCGGTGTCGTGCTCGTCGACGAAGCGCAGATAGCGGTCCAGGACCCGGGCGACCCGCTCGGTGGGCGGGCCGACCGGCGGTTCGGTGAAGCACAGCGTCAGCTCGTCGGCCGCCGAGCCGAGCGCGGCCTCGTACAACTGCTGCCGCCCGCCCGGGAAGTAGCGGTAGACGAGCGGCCGGGACACCCCGGCCGCCACCGCCACCTCGTCGAGCGAGACCTCGTCGGGCGCCCGGTGGGCGAAGAGGCCGAGCGCGGCGAGGAGCAGCTGGGAGCGGCGCTCCTCGACGCTGAGCCTGCGGTACGTCGCCCGGGGCGGCGGGACTGCGGCGGTGGAGGTCATGCCACCGAGCCTAAGCGCTGACCCGCGATACACCTCAGGCCAGCAGGCCGGAGCTTCGCCACAGCCGGCGGCCGACGCCGTTCAGCAGCCCGATGTCGTCGAAGAAGTCGGTGAGCCGTTTCGCGCCGGACTGCATGACCTCGGCGCGGTGCCCGCTGGCCTTCACCTGGGCGACGGCCTCGCGGCGGTCCAGGCCGACGTTCTCGTACACCTGCGGGTTCACGAAGCAGACGGAGAAGACCCGGGCCGCCTCGCCGCAGCTGACCTTGGTGAGTTCGCGCTCCCAGCGCGGGGCCGTCACCATCTGGCGGCGCAGCTCCTCCCGGGCGTACCGGACGTGCCGGGCCTCCTCGATCACATGGATCCGGGTCACGCCGCGCACCAGGGTCTGCACCCGCTCGTCCGGGAACGTCAGCCGCTGCATCCAGTCGAGGATCTCCTCGCCCAGCAGGGTCGCGGCGAACGAGCCGGGGGTGGTGGAGACGGTCTTCAGGACGCGCGCGAGGTTGTGGTAGACGCGCGGCACCGGATACGTCGGGGCGCCGCCCCAGTCGATCATGCGGCCGAACATCATCGAGTGCCGGCACTCGTCGGCTATCTCGGTGAGCGCGTAGCGGACGTGGTTGCTGGTCACCGGCTTGTCGTAGACGTGCCGGACCAGCAGCTGCATCAGGATGATCTCGAACCAGATGCCGAGCGAGGCGAGCGCGGCACCCTCGTGCCGGGAGAGGTCCAGGCGCTGTTCCTCCGACATCCGGTGCCACATCGGAGTGTCGTACAGCGAGAGCAGCTCCGGCGGCCAGAACCACCTGCCCTCCTCGACGGCCGCGTCCCAGTCGAGTTCGGTGTCGGGGTCGAAGGAGTGCTTGGCCGAGGATTCGAGCAGCCGCAGGGCGATCTGCTCGCGGTCGCGGAGCGGCCCGAGCGCGTCGCGGAGCACGGTCACATCGCGAGCGGTGACGGTCGTCATGGCGGGAGCACCTCACACAGGGGTTACCGGGAACGGGGGTTACCGGCGGTCACTCCTTATGAGACTGCTTGTCAGCAAGGCCGTCAATCCCTTGCGCAGGACTCCGCGCGACTCCGTACGACTTGTTGACCCGCTGTCTACCAACGTGTGAACCTGCCGGGGAGGCGGCTGACGCACGCGCTCAACTGCCTTCGGCGTCACGGAACTTGTCGATCACGTCCCGCTGTCCGAGGCGAAGGAGCCGTCCGTGTCCACTCACGACCTCTACACCACCCCGCCCGCCGAACCGGTCTGGCAGGTCCCCGCCACCGGAGCCGCCCGGTTCAGCTGGGACTACGACGACGGCCGCGAACGCCTCCTCGCCCTCTACCAGAAGGGCAAGGACAAGCAGTGGGACGGCGACAAGCGCATCGACTGGTCCCTGGAGGTCGACCCCGCCGACCCGCTCGGCACCCCCGACGAGGCGCTCACGCTGTACGGCACCCCGCACTGGGCGAAGATGACGGAGAAGGACCGGGGCGAGCTGCGCAAGCACTACACCTCCTGGCAGTTCAGCCAGTTCCTGCACGGCGAGCAGGGCGCGATGGTGTGCGCGGCGCGCATCGTGGAGTCCGTCCCCGACCTGGACGCCAAGTTCTACTCCGCCACCCAGACCATGGACGAGGCGCGGCACGCCGAGATCTACGGCCGGTTCCTGCACGAGAAGATCGGCATGCTCTACCCGGTCAACGACAACCTCCAGGGGCTGCTCGGCGACACCCTGCGCGACTCCCGCTGGGACATGCCCTACCTCGGCATGCAGGTCCTCATAGAGGGCCTGGCGCTGGCCGCCTTCGGGATGATCCGCGACACCACGACCAAGCCGCTGCCCAAGCAGATCCTCGCGTACGTCATGCAGGACGAGGCCCGGCACGTCGCCTTCGGGCGGATGGCGCTGCGCGACTACTACAAACAGCTGAGCGACGCCGAACTCCGCGAGCGCGAGGAGTTCGTCATCGAGGGCTGCTACCTGATGCGCGACCGGCTCAGCGGGGTCGAGGTCCTGGAGAACTTCGGCATCGGCAAGCAGGAGGCGAAGGACCTCTCCGAGCACTCGGAGTACCTCCAGCTCTTCCGCAAGCTGCTGTTCAGCCGGATCGTCCCGTGCGTCAAGGACATCGGCCTGTGGGGCCCGCGGCTGCAGAAGGCGTACGTCGACATGGGCGTCCTCGAACTCGGCGACTCCAACCTCGACCTGCTGATGTCGCAGGACGAGGAGATAGCCGAGGAACTGGACCGCGAACGCTTCGCCGCCGAGGAACAGGCCCGGGTGGCGGAGGTCGCGGACGCGATCGACGAGGGGGCGTCGAACGGGGAGCGGGAGAGGGGGGTGCGGGAGAGGGCGGAACCGTAGTGGATGTACGCGGACGGGCCCCGGCGGTCACGATGCTGGCATGACGATGAACCCGCCCGCAGCCCCCCCGGTGGCGGCGGCGTGGTAAGGGCGGCGGCCGGGACGGCCGGGGCGCCGGAGGAGTGGCTGCGCGGGCTGGAGCCGTTGACCGAAAATCCGTTCGCGAACGTGTCGTAACGTGAGCCCATGACCACCCCGCCGCACCCGCCGCAGGGCCCCTACGGGCCGCCGTCCCCGCAGAATCCCTACGGCCCGCCGCCGGTCGCACCGGGGTCCGTGCCGCAACAGCCCTACGGCTACCCGCAGCAGCCCCCGCCCCCGCCCCAGCAGGGCGGCTGGGGGCAGCCCGGCATACCCGGCGGCCCGGGTACGGGCGGCTGGCCGCCGGCGGGTCCGCAGCCGCCGCGCAGGAAGCGGACCGGGCTGATCGTCGGGATCGCCGTCGGCGCGGTGCTGGCGGCGGGCGGCATCGTCTACGGCGTCACCCAGATCGCCGACAAGGGCAGCGATCTGGTGTACCCGAAAGCGGAGTACCGGCTCACCGTGCAGAAGAAGCTCCTGGACGGCGAGTTCAGCCTCGGCCAGGACCTGTCGGAGACCGAGGGCAAGGAGATCGAGGACACCCCCGACCCCAGCATCCGGAACGCCGAGGCGGTCGTCGCGCACTACGCCTCGGCCAAGGGCGGCGCCCTGGTGCTCTCGGGGATGTACGGGCGGCTGGCCAGCCCCGGGTTCATGCGCGGCGAGATCATGAAGGGCGCGGCGGAGGCCGACGGCGCGAAGCTCGTCGTGCCCCCCAAGGAGTTCAGACCGGAGGGGTACGACATCACGGTCGAGTGCCAGGTGGTGCAGTCGAAGGAGGCCGGCGGCACCGTGAACATTCCCATGTGCGCCTGGGGCGACGACAACACCGCCGCGATGGTCGCGCTGATCCGCCCGGAATCCGTGCTCAAGGACGCCAAGTCCGTGGACCTGGCGAGCGCGGCGGCGGAGACGGCCAAGGTCCGCGAGGAAGCCCGCAAGCCGATCGGCTGACCGGGGTCCGCTGTCCTGGGGCCCGCTCTCCGGGGCCGAACGACCGCCCGGGGTCGAACCACCGCCCGGGGTCGGCCGCCTGCTCGGGGCCGCCGAGCGCCCGCCCCGCCAGGATCATCACCTCGCCGCCGCGGGCGGTCTCCGTGCGGTGGGCAGGGCGTCCTCCACCGCGCGGGCCGCGGCGAGCAGCCGGACGTCCGCGCCGTGCGCCGCCACCAGCTGGAGCCCTACCGGGCAGCCGTCCCCGGTGAATCCGGCGGGCAGGCTCGCCGCCGGATGCCCGCTCAGGTTGAACGCCCAGGTGAGCGCCGTGGAGTAGAAGTCGCCCGGGCCCTCGTGGCCGTGCGGCCGGTTCGGTGTGGCGGGGGTCAGCAGCAGGGCCCCACCGGCGAGCAGCGCGTCCAGCCGCTCGTCGTTCGTCCGCCGCACCCGCACCGCCTCCGGGTCGTCCGGCGCGCCGCCCCGTACCGCCGTCCAGGCCCTGACCGGGTCGAGCAGCCCGGCGTCGCGCTCCACCAGGCGTACCGTCCCCGCCGCGACGAGCCGGTCCACCGCCCTGCCGACGACAGCGGCCACCTCCGGGTCCACGTCCGCGAATCCGAGATCCTCGCTGTACACCGCCGGCAGCGGCGGGGAAGGCGCGGCGGACGGCTCGTACCCGTCCAGCACCCGGCGCAGATACGGCTCCGCCGCGGCCGCCGACCGGGCGAGCACCCCGGCCGACGCCAGCCCGGACCGGTCGGGCGAGGGGAGCAGCCCGTTCGTCGTCTTCAGCCCGAACACCCCGCACCAGGCGGCCGGGATGCGGACCGAACCGGCCCCGTCGCTGCCCGTCGCCAGCTCCACCATCCCCGCCGCCACCGCGACCGCCGACCCGGCCGATGAGCCGCCCGGAGTACGGTCCGCCCGCCACGGGTTGACCGTACGGCCGTGCGCGCCCTGCCCCCAGGTCTGCCAGTGGGTGCCGGGCCCGGGCACCGAGGTCGCGCCGACCGGAACCCCGCCCGCCGCGATCAGCCGACGCGCCGCGAAGGAGCGGATCCCGGCGGGGCCCTTCACCGCGAACGGCAGCCCGCCCAGCGGCAGTCGGCGCGCCACGGCCTCCCGTTCGCGGGCGAGCGCCACGTCCGGCCAGACCTCGATGAACGCGTGCAGCGCCGGGTCCAGCCGGTCGATCCGCTCCAGGGCCCGCGCCACCGCGGACGGCATCCGTGTCATGGGGCCAGTCTGCCGCTGCCCCGATGCACCGGCAGGGTTCACTCCTCCAACGCCGCCTCCATCACCGCCCGGGCGATCGGGGCCGCGCTGCCGCCGCCGCTGATGTCGGCCCGGTCGGCGGAGGCGTCCTCCACGACCACCGCCACCGCGACCGCTGGGCGGCCGGAGTCGGGGGCCTGGGCCCAGGAGATGAACCAGGCGTACGGCAGGCCGGAGTTGTCGACGCCGTGCTGGGCGGTACCGGTCTTGCCGCCGACCTTCACCCCGTCGATCGCCGCGTTCGACCCGGTGCCGTTCTCCACCACGTCGACCATCATCCGCTGGAGCTGCACGGCCGTCGACGGGTTCATCGCCCGCTCGTACGGGCGGGAGCCCTCCTGCCGGACCGTGTCCCCGTCGTTCGTCGTCACCCGGTCCACCAGATGGGGGCGGCGCAGATCGCCGCCGTTGGCGACCGCCGAGGCGACCATCGCCATCTGGAGCGGCGTCGCCGTCGTGTTGAACTGCCCGATCGAGGACAGGGCCAGCTGGTCCTCGCTCATGTCCGTGTCGAAGTTGCTCCGCGCCACCCCGGACGGGATCCGCAGCCCGGCGTCGTTGAAGCCGAACCTCTCCGCCGCGTCCACCATCCCGTCGAGGCCGACCTCCACGCCCAGATGGGCCATCACGGTGTTGCAGGAGACCCGGATCGCGTCCGCCAGGGAGGCGTTCTCGCAGCCGCTCGACTCGTTCGGCAGGGTCGTCCTCGTACCGGGCAGGACGTACGGCGACGGGGTGTCCGTGGCCGCGTCGGCGTCCGTCACCGCCCGGGAGTCCAGCGCCGCGGCCGCCGTCACGATCTTGAAGGTGGAGCCCGGCGGATAGGTCTGCCGGATGGCCCGGTTGAGCATCGGCAGGCTCTTGGCCGCGTTCAGCCGGGTCCACGCCTCGGTCACCGCCGCACCGGTCCCGGACAGCCGCTCGGGGTCGTACGACGGGGTCGAGACCAGGGCCAGGATCGCGCCCGTCGACGGATCCAGGGCCGCCACCGCGCCACGCCTTCCGCTCAGCCCGTCGTACGCGGCCTGCTGCATCGACGCCCTGATCGTGGTGACGACATCGCCGCCCGGCTGCCGGCCCCGGGTGAACTCGTTCCCGAAGGGCAGCGGCGCCAGCAGCGAATCCGTACCGGACAGGACGGCGTCCTCGGCGTTCTCGATGAGCGTGGTGCCGTACGTCTGCGAGGCGTATCCGGTCACCGGGGCGTACAGCGGGCCGTGCAGATAGGTGCGCTCGAAGCTGAGCTGCTCTCGGGTCTCCTTGTTGCCGGTCACGGGCCGGTCGCCGACCAGGATGTTGCCGCGCGGCTGGTCGTAACGGGCGATGCTGTTGCGGCGGTTGGCCGGGTTGGCGTCCAGCTCGTCGGCCTCGAAGAGCTGGACGCGGGCCGCGTTGACGAGCAGCGCCACGAGCAGCAGCAGACAGAAGGCGGCGGCCCGCCGGATGTAGCGGATCACCGGTCGTCCACCCCGGATTCCACGGCCGCCGCGACGACGCCGGTCTCCACCTGCTCCGGGTGGGGTCTGCGGGAGACGTCGCTGACCCGGATCAGCAGCGCCACGATGATCCAGTTGGTGACGACGGAGGAGCCGCCCTGCGCGAGGAACGGCATCGCCATCCCGGTCAGCGGGATCAGCCCCATCACCCCGCCCGCGATCACGAACACCTGGAGCGCCAGGATCGAGGCCAGACCGATGGCGAGCAGCCGCCCGAACGGGTCGCGCAGGGCGAGCCCGGCCCGGTAGCCGCGCGCCACGAGCAGCGCGTAGAGCAGGAAGATCGCGGTCAGCCCGCTCAGCCCCAGCTCCTCGCCCGCCGTCGCCAGGATGAAGTCGGACTTCGCGGCGAAGCCGATCAGGATGGAGTGGCCGGCGCCCAGCCCGGTGCCGAGCATCCCGCCCGCCGCGAAGGCGAACAGCGACTGGGCGAGCTGGCCGGGCCCCTGCCCCGCGTCGATCGAGGCGAACGGGTCCAGCCAGTCCTGCACCCGGCTGTGGACATGCGGTTCGAACGAGCCCACGACGAAGGCTCCGACGGAGGCCAGCAGCAGACCGACCGCGATCCAGCCGGTCCGGCCCGTCGCCACGTACAGCATGATGACGAAGAGCCCGAAGAACAGCAGCGAGGTGCCGAGATCGCGCTCCAGCACCAGTACGCCGACGCTCAGCAGCCAGATCGCCACGATCGGCCCGAGCACCCGCCCGGCGGGCAGTTGCAGCTTCCACACCGTGCGGCCGGTGTAGGCCAGCGCGTTGCGGTTGGCCGCCAGATAGGCGGCGAAGAACACCGCGAGCAGGATCTTGGCGAACTCGCCGGGCTGGAAGGAGAGTCCGCCGATCCGGATCCAGATCTTCGCCCCGTTCACGGCCGGGAAGAAGATCGGCACGATCATGAGCGCGAGCGCGGCGGCCACCGAGAGATACGCGTACCGCTGGAGCACCCGGTGGTCGCGCAGCAGCACCACCACGACGGTGAACAGCGCGACGCCGAGCGTGGACCAGACGAGCTGGGTGGGCGCGGCCTGGTCCCTCGGGGTCTCCAGATCGAGCCGGTAGATCAGCACCAGACCGAGACCGTTGAGCAGGACCGCGATCGGCAGCAGCAGCGGATCGGCGTACGGGGCCCGGAAACGGACCGCGACATGGGCGAGCAGCGCGAGCGCGCCGAGCCCGGCGCCGTACCCGGCGACATCGGGGGGCACGGCGCCGTCGTGGGCGAGGCCGACCACCGCATAGCCGAGGACGGAGATCAGGACGCCTCCGACGAGGAGGGTGAGCTCCACCCCGCGCCGCTTGGGCAGGCGTAGCTCGGGCGGGGGAGCGTCCGCCGTCGTTGCGGTCATGCTCCGCAACGTAGCAAGAGGTGCGAGGTATTTCCCTTATGTCACACCTTTGCTCATGTCAGCCCCGCTCGGGCCGGTGCTACCTGAGCACGGGTCCGCCCGTGGAGCGCGCGGCGAGGGGCCGGACTCCACGGGCGGACGGACACGCGGGTGTGCGGGTGACGAGAGGTCAGCACCACTTCGGCGCGGAGCCGATGTTCTCGATGTAGCGCGCCGAACCCCAGGCCCAGGTGCCGTCGGTCAGCAGGTACCAGCGGTTGTTGCCGTCGACGTTGTCGCCGGTGGTCTTGCAGAAGATGTTCACGACCGAGCCGTACTTCACCGAGCCGACGATGCGGCTGCTGCGGGTCGGCTTGTCACGGAGCAGCAGGTACGGCTTGGCGATGACCCGTCCCTTGTAGGTCCGCTTGGGCGCCTGGGGCTTCGCCTGGCCCTGCTTCTGCGCCTCCTGGCGGGCCTCCTTCTGCTGCGCCTCGTGCTCGCGCTGGAGGGCCGAGGCCGAGAGCTCGTCGGACGTCGGGTCCGGCGCGGTGGCCTCCGCGCGCTGTCCGACGGGCTGGGGGTCGGCCGCCATTGCGGCGGGGGCGGCGGCGGTGAGCGCCGCGAGCGTGCCGGTGGCGACGCAGAGACCGAGCCGGCGGAGCCGCGAGGGGCGGGACAGGGGGGACATGCTGCCTCCATGCGATGAGGAAAGGGACCGTGGGGGACACGAGCTGGGCTCGTGCTGGTCACGCTAAGTTCGCCACTTACGGTCCGCAACGCGTCACGATGCGTGAGGGTGGTCCTCCGTTGAGCCGTCCGGGGTGTCCGGGCCCTCCGGGCCCCCGTCCTGGCCCGGATTCCCGGCGGAATCCCCGTCGTCGAGCCTCACGTACTCCGGCAGGGTCAACCGGGCGAGCGCCCCGCCGTCCGGCGGATTGCCGAAGTCCAGCCGGGCGCCGATGACCTGGGCCTGGCCGAGGGCGATGGTCAGCCCCAGCCCGTGGCCCTTGCCCGCGCCGTCCGTGCGGAACCGCTGCGGCCCGCCGTCCAGCAGATACGCCGGGAACCCCGGGCCGTGATCGCGTACGGAGACCACCGCGCCGTCCACGCTCAGCACCACCGGCGGGCCCCCGTGCCGGTGGGCGTTGGCCACCAGATTGCCGATCACCCGCTCCAGCCGCCGCCGGTCGGTCTCCACCCGGGCCGCGCCGCTCACCCGTACCTCGGTGTCGGTGCCCGACGCCCGCACGACCCGCTCCGCCACCGGCGCGAGATCGTGCACGGCGAGGTCGACCTGTTCGGTACGGGCGTCGAGGCGGGAGATCTCCAGCAGGTCCTCCGTCAACGCCCGCATGGCCCGCACCCGGTCGCGCACCAGCTCCGCCGGGCGGCCCGGCGGCAGCAGCTCGGCGGCGGCCGACAGACCGGTCAGCGGGGTGCGCAGCTCGTGCGCCACATCGGCGGTGAACCGCTGCTCGGTCTGGAGCTTGCGCTGGAGGGTCGAGGCCATGGTGTCGAGCGCGCCCGCCACGATCGCCACCTCGTCCTGGGCCCGGACCGGACGCGACGTTCGCGGGTCGTTCACCCGGGCATCGAGGTCGCCCGCGCTGATCCGGCGGGCCACCCGGGCGCTCTGGTGGAGCCTGCGGGTCACCCGGCCGACGGCGAACAGCCCGACGAGCAGGGTGGCGGCGATGGCCAGCAGCGAGGAGCCGATGATCGCCCGGTCGAGGCCGCCGATGGTGCGGGCGCTGTGGCTGTAGTCCGTCCAGGTGGCCAGCGCCCGCCCGTCCGCCGGGCCCGCCGCCCACATGGCGGGGCCGCCCTGCCCGTCCGGGTCGCCCGGCCGGTGCGGTCCGTCCGCGACGACGGTGCCCCGCTCGCCGCCCGCCGCCAGGGCGCGCAGCGAGGCGGGCAGCCCCGGCGGGTCGATGCCGGACCCCCGGGGCAGCGGCTCCCCGGCCTCGTACGCGTCGGTGACCACCTCCAGCCGGGCCAGCGCCTTCTCGCGGGCGTGGTCGACGGTCTGCCGGGTGACCGCGGTGTGCACCAGAACGCCGAGGAGGGCGGCCAGGGTGCAGCACATGGCGGTCAGGAAGACCGCGGACTTCCAGGTGAGGCTCGCGGTCCAGGAGGGCGATCGGAGCCGGCGTCGACGTCTCATCGCGTCTCCGCCGGTGATGCGGAGCGTGTCGCGGAAGGCGATTCCGAAGGCGATTCCGAAGGCGATTCCGAAGGTGTACGGGTGGCGGAGCCGGCGGACGGCGTCGGCGTGCGCCGCGGCTTGGGGGCCTTCCGGTGCTCGGGCGTCCGGAGGATCTCGTCCCGGGTGGGCAGCATCGCGCGCTGCCGGTCGTCCCAGGACCACGCGGTGCGGTACTCGTACCCCGGGATCACCGACGGAGCCCGCATGATCACGTCCCGGCCCGCCAGCTCCACGCTGATGACGGCATCGTAGGTGGACATGATCCGGGTCAGCCCGCCCTTGTCCGGCATGTACACGCGCACGGCGAGCTGTCGATCGGGCGTACGGATGCCGAGCACCAGTTCGTCCCTGCCGTCGCCGGTCAGGTCGCGGTAGTACGGCGCGAGCACCGGGCAGTCGTCCGGGGCGGTCCGGCACGCCTTGATCTGCCGGACGGTCGCGTCCGGCAGCTCGTCCAGACCGCTGTCCCGGTTCGTCCTGGCCTTCAGGCCGGCCTGCGCCACGGTCACCGGGTCCAGCCGGCGCACATCGCCGCCGGACACCCGGATGCCCGGGATCCGCGCGGTCTCGCCCTCGCCGTAGTCGTACGGGGCGGAGGAGGCGGGCGGCAGATCCGGCCACAGGTGCTTGGGCTCGACGGCCGACGGCGCGTCCCCGGCGCTCTTCAGCCCGCCGGCCCCGCCGCAGCCGGACAGCAGGGCGAGCGCGGCGACGGCGAACACGGCGGTACGGGTCGCCGCCGGGACGCGGTGCGGGCGCACGGCTCGCCTCCTCCTACGACGACAGCGGTCTCACACCCTAATCGGACACCCGCACACAATGCCGACTTCGTATCTCTGCGTGACGGTTCGTGGCTCCAGGAGGAGAGCCTTGGGCCGCCGACCGGATCGGCGCCGGTACGGGTCCCGGGTCAGCGCTGGTACGGGTTCTGTCCGGGCGGGGTGAAGCCGGGCTGCTGCGGGGCCTGGCCGTGCGCGGCGCCGTCCTGCCCGGCCGCGGCCTGGGCGAGCAGCTGGTCCGCCTGCTCCTTGGGTATCTGCTGTTCCCCGCCGCAGAAGGTGCACTGCGTGGCGTACTTCGTCGAGAACGGGAACAGCGGCACGAAGAACAGCGTGAACTTCGTGACCCGCTTGCGCAGGGTGTGCGCCGCCGGATTGCCGCACCAGCCGCAGACCATCGTCAGGATGGCCAGCTGGTAGAGGTAGCCCTTGGTACCGAAAATGATCATGCCGTGGTCCCTTTCCCCGTCCCCCGGAGTGCCCGTCGGCACAGCTCCAGGAGCTTCTCGTCCTCGTGGATGTCATGACTGCCGTACCCGCCGTCCATCGCGTTGTGACGGCGTACGGAGGCGAGTTCGCTCCGCAGGACGTGTGCTGCGGCCGACCCCTCGGGGACCGGCCCCATCCGTGCCACGCATTCTGCCACCCGGACCCGGACATGACGGCTCCGCTCCCAGTCGGCGAGCAGGGCCTCGGTGGTCTCCTGCGACCGGCCGGTCACCTCCCACAGCGCGACCGCCGCGTCCACCCGCAGCCACAGCTCCTCGTGCGCCAGCAGCCCGCGCAGCCGGGGCGCGGCCACCGCGGCGCGCGGCCCGAGCGCCCCCAGCGCCGTCGCCGCC
>NZ_JAAGMH010000094.1:0-3782 GCF_010548505.1 Streptomyces sp. SID14515
ACACCTGGGCCCTGGGCGACAGCAAGCGCCCCGACGCCGAGCCGTTGCGGTTCACGACGGCCGAGCTGGACGCGGCGGGCATCGACCCCGACCGCTTCGACCTCTCCGCCTGAGCCGCCGTGCACCACCACGGCTACGCCTGGCTCGGGGAGAAGCGGACGTTCGACAAGGAGAGCATCCGCAGGCCCCCGGGCCAGGCGCCGACGGCGACCAGCGAGCAGGACGTGCACGAGCGGTACCGGGAGGCGGTGGCCGTGTTCCCGGCCTCCGACGTACCGCCGATCCAGACGGCGCACTGGCTCATGAAACCGGCCTCGACGATCCGGGGCACCTGGGAGGAGCCCAAGGAGGCCGGCGCGTGGCTGGGGCGACAACTCACCGAGTTCGCGCCCCGGTTCGCCTCCGCGCAGGACCGGGAGGCGACGAGGCTGGTCCTCCTCGTCAGGGCGGCGGTCGAACGGCTCGCGTGGGGCGGAGACCTGTCCCTCGGCCACTACCTCAACGGCACGGTCTTCCACTCCGTCGCCCTGGTGACCTGCTCCCCGAACCGCAGCGCACCCGACGTGCTCTGCCCGGAGCGGCGGACCGGATCATGACCGCACCGCTCACGACGACGCGTCCACCGCCTCCGTCCTGGGTATCAAGAGCCGTGAGTCGCAGCATCCGCATCGGTGAACTGACCGTCCACGAAGGGGCACCCGTGACGACCGAGACCGAAAAACCCCGCTGGTTCACGTCCTCGTACAGCAACAATGGCGGCCAGTGCGTCGAGGTCGCCACCAACCTCGCCGCCCCGCACGGCATCGTCCCCGTCCGCGACTCCAAGAACGTCAGCGGCCCGGCCCTCACCGTCCCCGCCACCGCGTTCACCACCTTCGTGGCGGGCGTCCGGGCCGGAGACTTCGGCACCGTCTGAGCCACCCGAGTCGGCAGAGCAACGGCCCCACCGTGCACATCGCGGTGGGGCTCTACTGCGACCACGTGGAGAGTCCGGTGCCGTCGGCACTACTTGGTGCAGCTCGAAATCTCGGTCTTACCCGACAACGCGAATACCCGCCCGCCCTGGTAGACGCACGTTGCCGCCCCGCTCTACCGTCATCGTCGGCATGGTTCAACTCGTACAGCAGAGGGAGCACCGTGGCACGAAGTGACCTGCACCGCCTTACGGGAGTCGCCGGCGGACCGAACTGTGATGACGACGACTGCCCGAACGTATACGTGGACAGGACGGACGGCGGAATCGTTGTTCAGGGTGACCTGCACTCAGCATTTCAGCCTCCGCCCGGTGAGGCTCTGGTAAAGATTCCAGAGAATGTCCTCCGGGAGGCCGTTCGTGCTCTTGGATGGTGAAGCATGGCGCGACTTCTTCGACTCCTTCGAGCGAGAGGCCTGGAGGTTCGAGGCGCAGCCCACGTACACCATGCCCAGGGAGCAGGAGAACGTCGCTCGATTCCTCAGAGGTGAGGACAAACCGGCCGGTCACAACGCACGCTGGCACGAACGTGTCCGAAGGCACAAGAAGGCCGGGCGCAGCATCGGGCGTGTCCGAGTGGTCCACAGACCGCTTACGAATTACCAGCTCTACCAGTTCTCCTGGGGGATTCCGGGAAACGTCGAAGCCGGCGAGGACATCCGGATATTGGATGTGACGCACGGTGACCTCGGACTGCCGCTCAACGGCCGCGACTGGTGGATGTTCGATGAGACGCGTATCGCTCACCTCAACTTCCGACCCGATGGAACCCAGATCAACCGCGAGGCATACGAAGGTGATCCAACGCCCTACCGGACATGGAAGCGGATCGCACTAGAACGAGCGGTTCCTTTCGAGGAGTACGTACAGGGCCTTGACCTTTCAACCTGAGCAACTGGCAGGCTCCAGAACCGATCTTGGCACGTTGCTCCGAGACCTGCGCAAGCGAGTCGGGCTGTCCCAGGTCCGGCTCGCCCAGCGCTGCAACATGTCACAGACGAAGCTCAGCAATGTGGAGACCGGTCGAGTCGGACCGACTCTTGTCGATGTCGAGTTGATCCTCAGAGCCCTGGAGGCCACCCCGGCAGAGACAGCCGAGGTGATGTCACTGGCCCGGCTCGCCCAGACCGAGTGGCAGAACAAGCGGACGTCACGCAGGAGAGGCCTGGAGAAGCGTCAAGCAGAACTGGCCGGCCTGGAGTCCGAGGCTACGGTTCTTCGCTACTTCCTGCCTGCCATGGTGACGGGTCTTCTCGCGACCCCCGAATACGTGAGCGCCAGCCTGAGCGGGTCACCGGGCGACAAGTCGGTGACGGTAGCGAGGAAGCTGGAAAGACAGGCCGTTCTTTACGACACCACCAAGTCATTCACGTTCCTGCTGACAGAGCAGGCCGTGCGCTGGCCCGTTCTCCACCGGGCGGGAATGGCGGTTCAAGTGGACCGCCTGACTTCCTTGTCCCATCTACCCAACGTGCGCATCGGCTTGCTTCCCACAGATTCTGCGACATGCCGCGGCCCCATGAATACTTTCACTGTCTACGACCACCGCCTGACCACGGTGGAGACCTTTACCGGGCGCATAGTTTTTCAGGACTCCCGGGATACAGCCGAGCACCTCAGAGTGTTCGAGACATACGAACGCATGGCGCTCTTCGGGGACGTCGCGAGAAACCTTTTGGCGCACTGGGCCACCCATTTCCGTTCATGATCTATATCCAGCAACGCGAATAACCTGCCGACTTCCTGCGCGGCCGACAGATCATTGCTCATGTCGCCGGACCAGCACCGGGCACCGCACGGAGCAGGGGCGACACAGACGTCCGCGAGCCGACCGGTGAACACCCGTCGGCACATCAGAAAGGGTCGGGTGCATGACGGACCTGTACGAACTCCCCATCGAAGAAGTCGAGTTCTCAAAAGCCTGCGGCGGCAACACCCACCCCGACGGCGAATCGTGCGTCACCCTCGCGCGGATCGGGCCGGACACCTGGGCCCTGGGCGACAGCAAGCGCCCCGACGCCGAGCCGTTGCGGTTCACGACGGCCGAGCTGGACGCGGCGGGCATCGACCCCGACCGCTTCGACCTCTCCGCCTGAGCCGCCGTGCACCACCACGGCTACGCCTGGCTCGGGGAGAAGCGGACGTTCGACAAGGAGAGCATCCGCAGGCCCCCGGGCCAGGCGCCGACGGCGACCAGCGAGCAGGACGTGCACGAGCGGTACCGGGAGGCGGTGGCCGTGTTCCCGGCCTCCGACGTACCGCCGATCCAGACGGCGCACTGGCTCATGAAACCGGCCTCGACGATCCGGGGCACCTGGGAGGAGCCCAAGGAGGCCGGCGCGTGGCTGGGGCGACAACTCACCGAGTTCGCGCCCCGGTTCGCCTCCGCGCAGGACCGGGAGGCGACGAGGCTGGTCCTCCTCGTCAGGGCGGCGGTCGAACGGCTCGCGTGGGGCGGAGACCTGTCCCTCGGCCACTACCTCAACGGCACGGTCTTCCACTCCGTCGCCCTGGTGACCTGCTCCCCGAACCGCAGCGCACCCGACGTGCTCTGCCCGGAGCGGCGGACCGGATCATGACCGCACCGCTCACGACGACGCGTCCACCGCCTCCGTCCTGGGTATCAAGAGCCGTGAGTCGCAGCATCCGCATCGGTGAACTGACCGTCCACGAAGGGGCACCCGTGACGACCGAGACCGAAAAACCCCGCTGGTTCACGTCCTCGTACAGCAACAATGGCGGCCAGTGCGTCGAGGTCGCCACCAACCTCGCCGCCCCGCACGGCATCGTCCCCGTCCGCGACTCCAAG